>JASEGB010000011.1 GCA_030018275.1 Actinomycetota bacterium
TTGGGCTTCACTTTCTCTAGCAGGCTCGCCGACATCGCCCGGCCGAATCGAGTTCGTTATCCTACGGACTGGGAGTTCATCTCCCGCTATTTCTCTTTGGGCGGGCACAAGACCCGCCCCTACATCATTCAAATTCTACTTTTTAGCATGAAGTTAATAAAGTAGGAGATTGGCGAAAGATTTTTGACCCTTAACATCCGTTTATCTGACGAATAGTGGTGCAAATATCAAGGCCACCACAGTCATGACCTTGATCAAAATATTCATGCAGGGTCCGGCGGTATCTTTAAATGGGTCCCCAACGGTATCTCCGACCACGGATGCCGCGTGGGTTGGTGTCCCTTTCCCGCCGAGATTCCCGGCCTCAATGTATTTCTTGGCATTATCCCAAGCTCCCCCGGCATTGGCCATAAAGATAGCCATCAAGAAACCACAAACCAGCGCCCCAGCCAGATAACCGCCAAGTGCTTGAGGACTCCATAAACCGATGACGATGGGGCTAAACACGGCGATGGAGCCGGGGATGATCATCTCCCTCAATGCGGCGGTGGTTGATATATCGACACACCTGGCATACTGAGGTTTAGCACCCTCCTTGCCCTCTCTCAAACCGGGGATTTCTCTGAATTGCCGTCTTACCTCCTCAATCATCTTGAAGGCTGCCCTTCCCACGGCTTTAATGGCCAATGATGAGAAGAGGAAGGGGAACATTCCTCCAAGAAATAGCCCGATTATAGTATCGGCCCGGGCGATATCGATGGTTGGAAGCTTGCAGACGGCACAAAAGGCTTTAAAGAGAGCCAATGCGGTAACCGCAGCTGAAGCAATGGCAAATCCCTTTGCGATTGCCGCCGTGGTGTTACCCAGTGCGTCCAGACTATCAGTAATCCTCCTTATTCCAGAAGGTCTCTTTGACATCTCGGCGATGCCACCAGCATTATCCGCTATGGGGCCATAGGCATCCACGGAGACTACTATACCCGTGGTGGAGAGCATACCAATGGCCGCAAGCGAAATGCCGTAAACTCCTCCACCAACCCCGTTGATTACCACGCCTTTCATCGCCGCCTCTCCGGCTATATACGCGATGAAGATCGCCACACAGAGGATGATGATGGAAAAAGCGGTGCTTCCCATCCCCGCAGAAATTCCCGCGAGGATATTTGTTGCGGCACCGGTGAACGAAGACTGCGCGATTTCCTTGACGGGATTGTATTTATCGGAAGTGTAATATTCGGAGACCTGACCAATGGCCATTCCCGCAGCCAATCCAGCCACAATCGACCAGAAGAAACCCATCCTACCCGCTCCCAACATGAGATACACCAGTACAGCACAAGCCAGGGTGGTAAAAAGAGCAGCGGAGTAAGTCCCCATACTCAGAGCTCGACTAAGGTGGACCTCCTCTCGGGCACGCACAAAAAGAGAGCCGAGAATGGAGCAGATAATGCCCACGGATGCGATGAGGAGAGGCAAAATCATGCCCTTCCAACCAAGGAGTATGGCACCCAAAACAAGCGGGGCAACGATGGAACCCACATAAGACTCGTACAAATCTGCTCCCATACCCGCCACATCGCCGACATTATCCCCCACATTATCGGCGATGACCGCGGGATTTCTGGGATCATCCTCGGGGATACCAGCTTCAACCTTGCCCACCAAATCCGCTCCCACGTCGGCGGCTTTGGTATAAATCCCCCCACCAACTCGAGCGAAGAGAGCAATTGAACTGGCCCCCAGACCAAAACCGGCGATAATATCCGGGGCATTAGGGAGATTTAGCCAGCATTGGAAGACGAGATAACAGATACTCAAGCCGAAAAGGCCAAGACCTGCTACCGTTAAACCCATGACCGCCCCGCCACGAAAGGCCACTCCCAGGGCTTCCGCCACTCCCTCTTCAGCCGCCCTGGTGGTCCTGGCATTGGCTCGGGTGGCTATGGTTAAACCTATGAAACCGGCCAATCCCGATAGAACGGCTCCGCATAAGTAGGCAATCGCCGTTAGTTTGCTGATGAGAAAGAAAATGAGCGTTGCTATGACCACCAAAAAAACGGCTACATATCTATATTCCCTGCTCAGAAAGGCATTTGCACCTTCTTGGATGGCGCGAGAAATTTCAGCCATTTTTTCGGTCCCAACGGGATGCTCAAGAACGGTATAAGCACAGTAGGCAGCCGTGATAAGCCCACAGACTGCGCAAAGTGCGGCAATTCCCGCCAAGATAGCCAAAGACATGAGCTTTCCTCCTTCGCCAAAAAACCCCAGGGAAATAAAGAAAAAGCTCCATTCAAAAATAGGAGCAGCGCGGCTAAAAAGCGAAGCCACATTCAGTTTCGAATAAAATATAAATACTTTTGTTCATGCCTGTCAAGACGCCTATTTTTCGTGAAATAATGTTTTAAAATAGTAGGTGAAAAGGTTGTTAGGGGGACTGTCCCCGCAAGTTCTTCATAAATGGATACCTTGAGCTTGGCACAAAAATTGAGCGTACAAAATTTGCGAACTATTTGGAACAAAAAGCGATTAGTTAACATTACTTGGAGCGGATGACGGGACTTGAACCCGCGACCTTCAGCTTGGGAAGCTGACGTTCTACCAACTGAACTACATCCGCCTGGTTCAAATTATAGGGCAAGAAGGTGAATTTGTTAAGACTTCAGAGCCGCTGCCTCTGCAATTTTTTCACTTTCAATTGATTGATCGCAAACAGCCCTCCGCTTATCATCAAAAGGACGAGGGCTATCAAAGCTCTTCTTATATTAAAAGGATGGGCAACAGTGTGTCCCCTCTTTATTACATCTACCTTGATGGCATGAATATCCATATCGCCACCATGCTCAGGACATGCCCGATGAAAGATTCCCTCAATGAGAATCGTATCTCCAAGGTACCTGTACTCTCCCTTGTGCCTTATCTTCCTGGCTAAATCGGCAGAGCACCATATCCCAAGTGCATTTTCGCCGTCGTAAACATTTATCCAGGCATGATTCCCTCTTATCATCACATCGCCCACAACCTCTCCCCGATAGATGACCTTCTTCCCATCAAATTCCCTTGAGTTCTCAATTAGTTCAGTACTTGAGATAGAAGCGGCCATTGCCGTGGAGGTTACCAGCAAGAGTATCATGATCGCGCAAAAAGTTGATCGCAGCCTCACTTACCTCTCACCACGGAAACTATGAAGCCTATTAAGGCAAAAACTGAGACGAACTCCATTCTGCCAGCCCACATCTGGAATATGTAGGTTACCTTCATTAGAGCGGGCATGTTTGGGGAAGTTACTCCGCAGGAAAGTCCAGTATTGCTCCCCGCGGAGACCGCATCAAATAATGCTTGAAAGGGAGGATAGCCGCAATAAATGCCCACTAAGGCACCAAAAATGTATGAAAGGACATATAAGAGGGTGATTAAAACCGCTGAACGTATAATTCTCTCATCCAATACTATCTCCTTGATGTGATGAATCCGCTCCACCACCAAAGCGGATTCTGGAAGGATAACTCTTTTAATGTCTTGAACTAATGCTTTGAATACGATGCCTACCCTCAAACCCTTTATGCCTCCCGCAGTTGAACAGGTGCTTGCGCCAATGGCCATTGCGAGGCAGGTAGCCAACATGGCCGGTGGACCCCATTGCTCGATGAATTGCCTGCCATAAATGGTTTGATTGCCCGTGGTCGTATGTCCGGAGACCAAAATATAAAAACCTTTCCTGAAAATTTCAATGGCATCTGAATATATGCCCGTCTTCATCAGACCAGCTGTGACCAAAACGAAGAGGACTATTAGCGTGGTAGAGAATGAAAGTAGCTCGATGTTCCGATAGATCTCCCTCCGATTGCCCGTCCAAATTGCATAGTGAACGGCGAAATTAAAAGAGCCCATCACGAAGATGATCAGAGTCAATATCTCTATAAGCAAGCTATGGTAGTAAAGGAGATTTTGAGACTGTGGTGCAAAACCTCCCGTGCTCCAGGCTCCCATGAACAACCAGATGCCATGAAGAAAAGCTCTGGGCATCGGTATCCCTTCGCACATCGCCGCAATCCAAAGAACCAATGAGCCCAGAAAAAGATAGGTCAAACTTATGAACCAAATGGCTCGAGCGGTGTTAATGACATTGGGTAAGAGTTGTTCCTCCTTAGCCTCTCCCACATACATTTTGACTAAACCTGTGCCCCGGACCAAGAAGGTCAGAGCGATCACTATAATTCCCTGACCGCCGACGTAAGTGAGTAAGTGTCTCCATGTATTCAAGGCATAAGAGATGTGGTCCAAATCCTGTAGCAAATATAAACCAGTAGTTGTACACCCGCTCATGATGTCGAAGCAGGCATCGAGGTAGCTTCCAAAGTGTCCGCTTAGGAAATGGGGTAAAGCTCCCACAACCATAGCGATTATCCACGAAACCGAGGCCACCACCATTCCATGCATCCAAGACATGATGGCTTCGTGTCGGCAACAAATGACCAATAAATATCCCACGAGAAAACAAGCGGTCGCCCCCACGATAAAGTCTATGCAAGCGTTCCACTCCCGATACAGCAACCCCACAACCAAGGGAATGAACATCAAAAGCCCAACGGTGATTATAACCTTACCAATGTAATAACCAATGATCTTAAAATCGGATTTTCTGGGACGCAGTAGCATTTATCCTCCCAATCACTTTCCCTTAACCGCGGAGCCAATTCATTTCCTTCTCAACTCGGCAAAATATGGATAAAAGATATCCGACTATGAAACAGGATGCTGCACCGATAACGAAGATGACGGCTATATTCCATTCTCGACAGAGGAGGGAAACGACGAGGGGAATGAATTTGGCCATGCCCACACCCAGCACCAATCTTCCAGTATAAAAACCAATGATCTTGAAGTCCAAAAGCGTGGGGCGAAGTAGCACTAGAGACACCTCAAGAAGAGCCAGCCCACGACGTAGGCAATTAACATTATGGTCAGAACGAAGAAGATTTCTATTCCTACGCCCACGACGTAACCAAGATAGCGCCTTGTCTTCTCCCTCATAATTCGCACCGCCTGCTTCAACGTCTACTTGGCTGGGCCTTTCCGAGGAGGGTATTTCTGAAATTTTCTTCCTTATCCACAGAGGTCAGGGCGATAACACCATCGCCGCTTTGCAGCACAGTGCTACCCCTGGGGATGATTATCTCATCGCCTCTCACGATGGAGACGAGGACACAGTCCTTGGGAAATCCGAGTTCAGAGACCTTCTTGCCTGCCACAGGGCTATCTTGGGAAAGATCCAGTTCCACCAGCGCGAGTCTTCCTTTCTTGAGCGCTTGCAGGGTAATGATATCCCCAATGGTGGCTTCCTCCTCGATGAGCTTGGCGATGACCGTGGTGCTCGATATGGCCTCTATTCCCAAGGTGAGGAAGATATTTTCGTTCCTGGGATCGTTAACCCTAGCCACAACCCTGGGAACATTGAAGGTCTCCTTGGCGAGCTGACACATAACCAGGTTATCATCGTCATCCCCGGTGACGGCGGCTAGGACATCCGCCCTGTCCACTCCCGCTTCTTCAAGGTATCTGATATCGCAGGCATCTCCCTTTATCACCAAAACATTGGGAGATTCTTCAGCAATTCTTTCGCATTTCTCCCGACTTTTCTCAACCATCACCACCGTGTGACCCTTTAAAGATAAAGTCTTCGCTAAAGCCGCTCCGACTTTGCCCCCACCACCGATGATTATGTACATTTCTCCCACTTCCTTTCAATCGAACTTAAGATCGTAAGATTCCCTGATCTTCTCAAGGGCAGCGGATTTGACCACGCCTATAATGGTATCCTCCTCCTCAATTTTACTATCTGGTGTGGGGATTAGAACCCGCTTATCCCTCAAGATGGAAACGAGGCGAAACTCTCCTAACAGTTCAATTTCGGAGGCTTTTCGCCCAATGATCGTTTTAGAAGCGGGAAATTCTACGATCTCCGCTCCATCTTCTCCTAGACTGAAATGTGGAACGAAGTATTGCCCAAGGATTTTATCGTGGATGAATCGAGCTACCATGGTGGTCCCACAAACAGTTTCCAGACCGAGTCTATGATAAGTGTGCTCCCTATCGGGATAATAAACCCTGGATACCACTCGAGGAACCTTAAATACATATTTTGCCACCTGACCCGCCATAATATTGGCATTGTCCAGGTCCGTGACCGCAGCAAAGGCATCGGCTTTATCTATGCCCGCCCTCTTCAAAGCCTCCTGATCAAAACCATTTCCAACCAAGGTAAGACCATTAAATCCGGAACCCAAACGTTTAAAGGAATCGGACCTTCTATCGATCACCACGACGTCGTGGCCCTCATCGGCCAACATCATTGCCAGCTGTGCTCCCACGCGTCCGCAACCCACCACTATCACATACATCTGCTATCGCCTCCCGGAAATACCACAAGAATTAATTAGAAGCAAAAAACCTTTATCTCAACGAAGGATTACTCGCCAAGATAAAGGTCACCTGGATATTCTCAGCCACCTCGCCATGGTATTTTTCAAATAATAATTCTCTCTCATCTTTCTGTCAATAGTCGTTACCTGATCTACTCTTGCCGGTTGAATTCGAAGACCCCTAAGCAAATCATGACCAGACCGAAGCCTATGGCCACCAAGAGATCCCCGGAAATCGAGTGTTCCTTGAATCCAATCACCGTATACCGGAGGATATCCACACCATAGGTTAAGGGATTAATTCTCACGAGATAATCCATCCATGATGGTAGGCCCCTTACCGGAAACATGGCTCCAGATAGGAAAAACATGGGAAGGGTCAAAAAATTCACGATCATGTGAAAACCTTCCATGCTCCTCATCCGAGCTGCGATGACTATTCCCATGGAAGTCAAGGAGAGAGAAACCAAGAACATGAGGATCAAAAGTTTGATAACCATTGCAAATGTAAGGCTCACTCCAATGAGGGGTGCGAAGACGAGCATGAGTGTTCCTTGAAAAAGCGCCACCGTTGCCCCACCCAGGGCTTTCCCCAAAGCCACCGCCGAGCGAGATATTGGGGCAACCAAAACCTCCTTTAGGAAACCGAATTCTCTGTCCCAGACGATGGATAATGCGGAAAAAACTGAGGTAAAAAGGAGGGTCATCCCAATGATGCCCGGGTATATGAAGACCACGTAGTCCTCGACTCCGGGGATGAAACCACCATGGGCAAAGGCTTTACCGAGACCTCCGCCCAAACCCGTTCCCAAGACGAATAAAAATAGAGCGGGCTGAGCGATGGCACCTACGATTCGCGGTTTGTCGCGCCAAAATCTCTTAACATCTCTCAACCAAATCGTATAAATACCCTTCAGTTCCTTCATTTATATTCTCCCCCACGTTTGCTGGTTCTAGACAAGAAAACTTCACTCATCCTGCCCGCCATAGCCTGCGCCCGCCTGCCACTGCAAGGCACAAGCGGACAGGGCATCAGGCGCTGGCAGGCGGGTCATGGCAAACACTTCATAGAAACGGACCTTCAGGTCCGTTAATCCAGCTTTACCAGTCTAAAGACCTGTTTCTACGGGAATAAAGGTTAGACCTCAATTTAAAATTATCGTTTTCTCATCCTGGTACTTTGTCTAAATATATCCAAAGGACTTGCACTTTCGTCCCTGATGGCATGACCCGTCAATTCAAGGAATACATCATCGAGTGTGGGGCGTCTCCAATTGACGAATGTTATCTTCACGCCAAAAGCACTGATAAATTCCGGTATAAACCTTTCTCCATCGATGATACTAAAACGCAGACCGGAGCCGTCGCGGCCCACCGAAATATTGTATTTTGCCTTGATTTCCCTCAATGCCTTATCATCGTCAACCGTTTTAATTTGAATGATATCCCCGCCCACTCCCTTCTTCAGATTATCTGGGGTATCCAGAGCCACTATCCTTCCATAATCAATGATACTCACGCGGTCGCAATTCTCAGCTTCATCCATATAGTGCGTGGTCAAGAAAATGGTGATGTCCTCTCGCTTTTTTAGTTCGTGAATGTATTGCCAGATGTGATTCCTGGTTTGAGGATCTAGACCCAAAGTGGGCTCGTCCAAAAAGAGAACCTTCGGATAATGCAGGAGACCCCGAGCAATTTCCAATCGTCTTTTCATGCCGCCGGAAAAATTGATGACCAAATCATTCTGCCTTTCCTCCAACTCCACGAGGCGAAGGACTTCCAAGATCCTCTCCTGCATATCCTCGACGGAGAGGTTGTAGATCATGGCGTGAAACTCGAGATTTTCTCTGGCGGTGAGTCTATTATCCAGGCTTGGGTCCTGAAAGACCAACCCTATGGATTGGCGCACCGCATTTGGGTCTTTACTTACATCAAATCCATTGACTACCGCACTGCCAGAGGTGGGTTTGAGTAGAGTGCAAAGCATATTGATGGTCGTGGTCTTCCCTGCTCCGTTGGGACCCAAAAAGCCAAAAATCTCTCCCCTTTTGACCGAAAAAGTCACTCCTCTGACGGCCTCAAATCCATCGAATTTTTTCACTAGATTATGCGCTTCTATTATGTTTGGTTTTGATGCCACCACACACCACCCATACGATTCAATGATGTACATAAGTGGGCCATAAATTACTGGATATTTTAATCATACAGCAAATTCTGAAATTACGACCCATGTATGATGTATGTAAAATTCATACTACAACAATTGTGCTAGATATCAATATGTAGCCTAGACATAAATCGCCTGCGGCAGAAGCTCCTTTTGCTAAAACATTATCCTTAAGCAAAGGATGATTTTAAATTCTAAGCACAAAGCACCAATTCTAAACGATATTAAATGACCAAAACTTCGTTGTGAACTCAGTTGAACAATCCAAAGGTTCAAAACAAAATGAAATAGGGGGAGCAACCATGGTTGGTAAAATATGTTACAATTCTTTAGAATTCTTCGACCAATAATGAGAGGGACACGTGAACAGATTAAAAGTTGGATTGATGATCTTAATTCCATTTATCTTTTTGCTTTTGGTCCTAAGATACATCGCGGGTTACATGCCGGGGGAGGCGAGAAATCTTCCCTTCTTCGCCTTCTGCTCCTTCTCCCGCATGCTGGTGGCATACGTTTTCTCCTTCATCTTCGCCATCGCCTATGGTTATGCTTCTGCCACCAGAAAATGGGCCGAAAAGACACTCCTTCCCGCCCTGGATATCCTTCAATCGGTTCCGGTCTTAGGCTTCTTTCCCGTAGCCGTTCTTCTCTTCATAAGCGTGTTCCGGGGAGAAAGGTTCGGAATCGAATTGGCCTCGATTTTCCTCATCTTCACCAGCCAGGCTTGGAACATGGCCTTCGGTGTCTATGAATCCATTATCACCATTCCCAAGGATCTCCGACGGGCGAGTGCAGCCTATGGTCTCAGGGGATGGCTGAGGTTCAAGCGTCTTTTCCTCCCCGCTTGTGTACCAAAATTGATCTACAATAGCATGATGTCCTGGGCTGGAGGATGGTATTTTTTAATGGCCTGCGAAATTATTTCCTTGGGATGCATACGGCATAGATTACCCGGGTTGGGGAGTTTCCTTCTATTGAGCTCCGCCAAGGGAAGATTTGACTTGATTCTGTGGGGTCTTATGGTGCTGATTTTAATCATAGTCGCCCTGGATACCTTGGTGTGGAGACCCCTTTCACTCTGGGCGAACAAGTTCACCTACCAAATGACGGCCACGGGAGAGACTGCTCCTCAAAGCCCACTATTTTCCCTGTATAAAGATATCATCATCTTCCTGAGGTTGAATTATATTGAGATAAAATTCTTAAAATTGGTGGAAATAATCGATCGCCCCATCAAGAAACTTTATTCCCGTCTCAAAGGTTGGACTTTCTGGCGAAGCCTGGTCAAAGGTGTTAAAGCTATGGCTCTTATCCCCATATGCGGGGGTGCTATCTACATCGCATACTGGGTGACGATTGGCTTAATGAATATTTTCTCCAGACCTTTCCCCGCAGAAGCTAAGCTCATCCCCTTGGCCATTCTAGCCTCCTTCGCCAGATTATCGGCAGCATACATCCTCTGCTTAGCCTGGACCATTCCAATGGCCGTATTGATTGGAAAGAACGAAAGACTCTCCAGGGTCCTCACTCCCCTAATTCAGATAGCGGCTTCCATTCCAGCCACGGCACTTTTCCCCCTCATCGTGATCGTGGTTATCCACTATCTCTGGGGCGGGATGGATTTAGCATCGATCCTTTTAGTTTTGACCGGAATGCAATGGTACGTACTGTTTAACTTACTTGCGGGGGTGAGATCCATCCCCGCAGATTTGGATCAAGCCGTCAAATCCTTCGGGGTATCCGGATGGAATTATTGGAAAAGACTCATCCTCCCCGCCATTTTCCCCTCTCTGATCACGGGGAGCATCACCGGCTGGGGAGGCGGCTGGAATGCCTTGATCGTCTCGGAATATCTGTTCTTCAGGGGTAAAACCCACACCGCCTTTGGGATTGGAATGTTGCTCGATAAAGCAACATATGAAATGGGCGACAGCTTAATGATATTATTATCTTTGACGGGAATGATTTTAACCATCGTGATCATGAATAGGTTTGTCTGGCGAAGACTTTATGAGAAGGCGGCAACGAAATATGTCATAGAATTTTAGGGAGGATTTTAATGGTTTTACTTGAAGTAAAAAATATATCAAAATCATTCTTTGAAGACAGTAAGAGGATTACCATCATCGAAGATATCACTTTCGATGTTTCAGAAGGTAAATTCGTATGTGTGGTTGGACCTTCCGGGTGCGGTAAAAGCACCCTTTTAAGGATGATTGCGGGACTCGATAAACCCACTACCGGAGAGATCTTATACCGAGGAAAACCCATTCAAAATGCCAACCTGCACGTAGCACTGGTCTTTCAATCCTTCGCACTCCTTCCCTGGCTTACGGTCATGCAAAATGTATGCCTGGGATTGGAAGCTCGAGGCATACCACCCGAGCAAGGGATAAAAAGAGCGGAAAAATACATCGATAAAGTGGGATTGGAGGGATTTGAAGAGGCGTATCCCCGGGAGTTATCAGGGGGGATGAAGCAGAGGGTGGGACTCGCCCGAGCACTGGTGGTGGAACCAGAACTGCTCCTGATGGATGAGCCCTTCTCTGCACTGGATGCCTTGACCGCGGAAAACCTCCGCGAGGAGGTGTTGGATTTATGGCAAGACAAAAGCCTTCCCTTTAGAGGGGTGGTGATGGTCACCCATAGCATTGAAGAGGCAGTTTATATGGGCGAGAAGGTGGTGGTGATATCGTCAAGACCGGGAAAGGTGATCGATAATATACGCATTGAACTTTCTCGACCAAGGGATCGGAGGGATGAGAATTTCAACAAAATAACCGATAAAATCTACTCGCTTATCGTAGGGCATTAAGGTAAAGGAGGAAAGAGAAATTAAGATGAGCGTGGAGCCGCTGCCCCGAACCGGCATTAGTAATGTGATTGGTTTGCTTGAATTCATTGACGACGCAGGGGGAAAGGAAGATGTATTCAGGCTTACTAGGGAGCTTCAATATGATTTGGAGGATATATTGCCAGTGATCGAAGCTTCGGAGTTGTTGGAGCTCTCTGAGGTAAGCGACGGGGATATAAAGCTTACAGCGTTGGGTAAAAAATTATTGGAATCGGACGTCAATGAAAGAAAGTTAATCGTAAAAAGGCAGCTAAAAAAGATCAAAGTATTCCAAGAGGTAATATCAACCTTGAAGGCAAGAGTCGACAGACACTTGGACAGAGAATTCGTTGTTGAACTCTTTGAGACGAACCTATCTGAAGAGGACGCGGAAAGCTTAGTTCATACCCTCATTGAGTGGGGTAGATATGCTGAATTAATCGGCTATAACCACGATACTGAAGAGATATACCTCGATCAAGAGGATCAGGATTAATCCCCCTTGAGCCTCTTTTTAACAAAATGTACGATCTCCCAAAAAGTTGCCAGGCAACCGGGTTTTGTCGGTCCAAGTTCTGGAGCTTCCGGTGGATTTTCGTGTGTTTGAACATACCTTAAAGCATCTTCGGCGACTATTCTTCCCGCCCCTTGGGCATATTGGTCCACGCCTAAATCCTTTGCCGTATGGATGAAAGCTTCCTTTATCAAACGTGGTGAGGCGACCGGTTTTGCTTGGAGGAGTAGGGCACTAAGGCCAGCCACGTGTGGAGTGGCCATGCTTGTCCCGGTAGCGGAGGTATAATGGTCATTAACCGGTTTGCCCATCAATACCTCATCCGCGCGGCAAGAGATTATATCCACACCAGGGGCTACCACATCGGGTTTTAACCTCTCATCGGCGGTGGGTCCTCGGGAGGAAAACTTCGCCACCTTATCCCTATCCGTGGAGGCTCCCACGGTTATCACATTCCTTGCGCAACCAGGACTTCCGATGGTATATTTCTTCGGACCATCATTTCCAGCCGCGACGCAAATTATAACACCCTGACCAACGGCTGCATCGCACGTCTCGCTCAAGGCATCCGTTCCATCGCAGGGACCCTCGGAGCCCAAAGATAAATTTACGATGTGGGCTCCCATCTCCACAGCCCACTCAATTCCCGCCATTACATCACTCATCCTGCCAATACCATCACCCTTTAGAACCTTGGCTGCCAAGATATTTGCCTCCGGTGCCACTCCTCTATACCTCCCCTTCGAGGAAGCGCCACTACCTGTGGCTATTCCCGCCACATGGGTCCCATGTCCATTGAGATCCCTGAAACCCTCCAGAGTAAAATCCCTCGTCGCCACCACCCTGGGGAAGAGATCCGGGTGGTTTTTATCCACTCCCGTATCCACAATGGCGATATTAACCCCTTTCCCCATGTACTCCCCCCAAATTTTTGGGACTCCTATCAGCGGAACCGAGGTATCCAAAGTCGCATAAACCTTTCTATCCATTTCTATTCTTTCAACCCAAGGTTCTTCGGCAAGCCTTTCAACCTCCCCAGCAGGTAAAGCCAAGGAAAAGACATTGATTAGCCTTATTTGATGGCGGATGGTGTAATAGGGCTTCTCCATGAGCTTGGAGGCACATTCCCTCCCCACTTGACCTACCTTGACGATTACATGAATGTGCTCATGGGGTTCTTTCCTTTTGATTCTCGCTACAAGCTCCGGTGTGATATACATACATCCTGCCCTCTTCAAAACCAGTCCTTTATTCACCCTTTGATTTAACCCTGGACATAATTCGTCCACAGGAGTTTCTTCCAGTATGCTGTTTATTCCAGGTCAATGCAAAATGCAAAAATCAAAAATAAAAATGACATATCAAAATGTAAAATATTGTTCTTTTAAACCATTTTAAATTTTAGATTGTCATTTTGCACTTTTCATTTTGAATTTTGAATTTGAGATGTGCTTAATTAAGAATTTATGTCTAGCCTATGCCCTTTGATTATTTATACCCATGACCAGTGGCCTCTAATTTCAACCTTCAACTTACAAAGCTTTAACTTCCTTATCCTCCTCGATTTTTACCACCCATGCCTCTTTCTCAAGCTCTAAGGCCATCTTGGCGGAAGTCTCAATGGCCACCGCATTTATCAGTCTATATTCATGTTTCACCCGCACACCACGCTTTTCAAGAACGGAGGGAAGATTTTTGGGAGGCCGTGCGAGATGGATGACCAACCGCACGATCTCATCCGGTTTTTCTCTCGCCAAATCCTTCAATTCCTTCAAAAATTCCCTTTCATGCACCGATATCGCCTTTTTATCCAAATCTTTTGCCTTTATAATATATCAAAAGCATCTTTCATTTCTCCCATTTTGTTAAGAAATTTGAAAAGCTTTGTCACCAGAATATTATCTTAGTTAGGTGATATAAATGCTGAAGAAAAGATCGCTGCGCAAAGATATCCTCGAGCAAAGGAACAATCAAGGTAGCAAAGAGATGATGAAAAAAAGCAAAAAAATCGAGGAGCGCCTTTTTGAAATGACTCAATTTAAAGAGGCTTGGACCATCATGTTTTATGCCTCCTTCAAGAGTGAGGTCAGGACCGAATCGATGATAAGGAAAGCTCTTGCCCTGGGGAAAAGGGTCGTTCTTCCCATCCTTGAAACCCAAAGCGGAGAACTGGACGCCTCACGCATTCAAGACTTTGATCAGGATTTACAACCAGGTGCCTATGGGATTTTGGAGCCGAAACAGACCCAACCGGTGGACGCTTTAGAAATCGACATGGTCATATTGCCCGGAATAGTTTTTGATGAGCGCGGACACAGACTTGGTTACGGAGGCGGTTGCTACGATAGATTCTTAAATAAAATAAATCCCCAGACGATCCTGGTCGGCTTAGCCTACGAACTCCAGCTCGTGAATGAAGTTCCCACCGCCCCCCACGATATTCCCGTCCATAAAATCGTGACCGAGGAAAGGATAATCGACTGCCTGCCTGTCGGCAGACATGGCAAAGGAGAGGAGATTTGGAGATCCTCGAAATCCTAAAGGAGTTGGTATCCATCCCCAGCCCACCGTGGCAGGAGGAAAGGATTCAGCAATATCTGGGAACTTCTCCTTTGCACTCACACCGATACTTTCCCGCCTTACCTCCACCCTCGTCCATATTCGCCTCAAGTTCAGGGGGGAAACCTCATAGGGAGAGGGGCGGTGGATGCCAAAGGACAGATAGCGGCACTCCTGGAAGCGGTCAAGTTTAGCAAGAGGGATTGCGTAATTGCCCTCGTGGTGGACGAAGAAAACGAGGGAAAAAGCTCGGAAATTCTCGAAGTAGAAGTTGAAGCGGCTGTAGTTCTGGAACCGACGAACCTGGATATCGCCATCGCCGAGGCTGGCGCCGTGGAGGTGGAAATCGAAGTAAAGGGGAAAGGGGTACATGCCGCCACACCCGATAGGGGGAAATGCCATACTAAAGCCCTTGAAATCTACGAAAGAATCAAAACACTCCCCTTTTTAAGACAAAGGCATGCTCTCCTCCCAAAATCGTGGGTTAACTTGGGAGTCATAGAAGGCGGATGCGATGTGGGGATGGTTCCCGAGAAATGTAAGATTCAACTTGATGTAGTCATCCTTCCAGGCGTAGATGTCGAAGAAGCGATAAAACAGATTAAGGGTTTAACCGAAGGAGAGGGGGCTTCCTTAAAGATATTGGATATCTCGCCGCCGTTCTCGGTCGAGCAATCAGAGAAAATAGTGAGGACCCTTTCGAAAGCATTCAAAGAAGTCACCCAACGAGAGCCAAGATTTTGTGGGATGCGGAGCTGGACCGATGCTGAAAACCTTATGGCAAAGGGGATCCCCACCCTCATCTTCGGAGCAGGCGACTTGGCTCATGCTCACTCATCCCATGAGTCCATCTCCATAAAGGACCTTGAAACCATGGCAAAAATCTTAGCCCACCTCATCGACCTCTAGGCGTAAAACAAAACTTCTTTTCTCTTCTCCTTCTATCCTCTCTCCCACTCTTATTTTGGGAGCAATTATGGCTTGAAATTCTGTTTTTAAAATATCATCGGTAGATACATATTGATCCTGCTTGAAAATATAGTTTGTTATTCATATTGACCTTCCCTTGTTAGTTTCTCTTTAAATTATAGTCGATTATGAGACTTATTTTAAGAAAGGCATTTCAAATATATTACGAACATATGTTCGTAATCAAGTTCTGCAAGAAAGTTTTTGATGTTTATAATAAACATAAAATTAACCGCCACATTCAAAGACCAAATAGAAAATAATTGGCAGGTGCTTTTACATAGAATTAATAAAGCAAGTTGTGAATTATGGCGAAAACAACCGAGAAATTCGTAGAGCTTAGGAAGTTGCTCACAAACCAAGCTTATAGTGGACGGTCAGATTTTATCCTTTGGAAGAGTCTTATGCAGGCTCTGGAAAAAGATCCTCAGAGCACCCTCAAAATAACAATCTCCTCACCTATCATATCAAAAATCACCTGATAATCGCCTACTCTGAACCGGTATTCGCCAATTTTGGGATCAATTAATTTTGTAGAATGAGCCAATGGCCAGAGAAGTTTCTCAAGAGCTTTCTTTAGACGTCGCCTGGCAACTATATCAAGTTTTCTAATATCCTTAACAGTCCTATGGGTGTAGACAAGCCGGTAGGCCACTACAGCTCCCCAAATACCTCTTCGTGACTAAAAATACCAGCTTTATAATCGGCTCGGGCTTCCTTGATGCTTTTCAGATATTCTGGATTGGTAGCAGCTAAAAGATCCTCAAAGAAATCCAGATTTACCAGAGCGGATATGGGGGCGTCCCTTTTTGGTCACAATAAAATGGTCTTCACCTTTAGAAACCTCCTTCAATACATCAGCTAGATGGTCGCGTAATGTTGTCGCTTTAACAAATTTGAGCATGACCCTCAACTCCTATTAAAATGTCATTATAAAATGTCATTATAAATGTAAATTTGTCAACCTAAATTATTTCCCATGTTGAAAATTACGTGTACAGGATCATTCTCAGCCAGATTCCCCACCGGTAGAGCTTCATGAATCCCAGTTTCTCATATACCTTTATTGCCCGTTCATTTCTTCCGCCTACCCAGAGGGTGATCCTCTTCCGACCCTTGGATTTCAGATACTCCACGACCTCCTGAATTAGAGCCTTTCCAATCCCCTTCCCTTGATACCTCTTATCCACCGCCAACTCATGAATCTCACCCACGAGATCCTCCTGCCAGTCATACCACTTAGAATGTACAGCGATGAAACCCACGGTCTTACTATCCCAGATCGCCATGAAAAACCCTTGAGGATCGCCTTTGAATAGCCACTTCAAATACCTTTTAACTTCACGGCGATTGGGGTAAGCATATTCTGGAAAATCCTGGTAAGCAGATATGTAAGTCCTTATGAGCTCAGGGATCATTCGCCTGAACTTTTCCTCAGATAAAGTCTCTATTTTTACCATCACTGTCAATTTATTTTCGTTCTGAGCCCTCTTTTCCTTCAAAAACAACCTCTTTAATCCATCCCCCATAAACTTAAACATCAGCTCACTTGCCTGAGGTTGCAAAAAGGAGTATAAAAAGGGAAGCATCATAAAAATAATACAGGTGTGGCATAAATACCATTCAAAGGTATAGTCATTTGTGAAATAAGCGGAGCGGTTTAACAGGCCATGAAGTGTCCCTTTTGTGGTTATTTAGAGACAAAGGTAATAGATTCAAGAGCAACTGAAGCCGGGGACGCTATCCGGCGAAGAAGAGAGTGCCTCGAGTGCCAGCGGAGATTCACCACCTATGAGAGGCAGGAAGAAATCCCCCTGATGGTCATCAAAAAAAATGGTCAGCGTGAGCCCTTCGATAGAGCCAAACTCTTAAAAGGCTTGCAAAGGGCCACGGTGAAGAGGGAGATTACTCTCTCCCAGTTGGAAAATATCGTCACCGATATCGAGAGTGAACTCCGCAATCAATTCAAATATGAGGTACCATCGAAGGAAATCGGCGAAATGGCCTTGAAGAGATTGAGAGAAATAGATAAGGTGGCTTATGTGCGCTTCGCTTCCGTTTATCGAGAGTTTAAGGATATAGACGAATTCACCGCAGAGCTCGCCAAGCTCCACAGAAATCTGGATAAAAAGTAGATTAGTTCCTCAGCTTCACCCTGGATATCAGCGAAATACTGCAAGCGGGATCGGAAGAGCGAGTGACGGTGAGGGATATTTTGACCGCCTCGACTGAACTGGGTATCCAGGTTTGATTGTTGTTCGAATCGTAATAACTCAGTTGGAAGGAGCTCACGTCCTCTAGTTTAACCACGCCTCCGGAGTAACTTGCACCTTCGATGCGCATGAGATTCGTGCCCGATAAATAATATCGAACTATAACATCGCTGGTATTTTTGAAAACTATCCCGTCCGATTGAGCATCGAGAACCTGGGCAGCACCTCTTATTTCGTTGCTCATATCATCCAAAGCTTTCTGCGATTCTCTTTGAATATCCCATTCGGTCCTGGTCAACTTCTCGGTCTGGATACCGCTGTAAAATAGGGCATAGATGGAGAATATCACCAAGATCATTATCGCGGAACCTATAACCAGTTCCGCAATGGTGCTTAAGCCGGATTTCTTCTTAAGGATCCCTGAGATGCTTCCGCCCATGAATTAAACTCCTCCATCCCGCAGGATATAGAAGGTATAGGAGGCAAGAGGTGCCTTGTCATCCTTGGGGTGTTCATAAACGTGAATTTTTACGGTATTCATCCCCACTTCTGGGCTGTCTATGGTCACCAATCTCTCAATGCCAAATTGCGGAGCTTCGCTGAGTTGATAATAGGGTACCGTTGTGGCTAAGGTACCCAAGGATTTAACCTCCTCTGCCTCCTTTCGGGCTAAACTCGCCGCAATGACCCTGAATTTCGCCTTAGAACTTGTCTCCGAACTGAAAATGAAAGCGGGGAGGACCATGGCCGCAATGAGCATTACTAACGCCACGGCCACAACGACTTCGCTAATTGAAAATCCATCCTTGTTCTTAAGCCCAGCCATGAACATTTCCTCCCCTTACAGCTCCTTCCAAGAAACTACCCGATAATCAGTACCGGGCAAAACTGGTGGATCTGATATCAAATCCGTATCGTATGTGAAAGTTGGATTGCCTGAGAGGTAGACATACTTAGCGGACGCAGCTCCAAATATTTCGGGATTACCTGAAATCGCCAAGGCACCATTGGGTGCGTAGAGAACTCCACCGAGTTCCGGATTTCCAGAAATGGTTATGGCATTGCCGCTTGCCAGACTGATGAAGGCCAGCTTATTGGTACTACCCGGTGTGTAGATGGAATTTCCGGAAAGCGAAATCCTGCCTTCGGCGACGATGGTACCATCTCCCGTGCTCCCATTCCCCGAAATTCGGACGTCACCTGTGACATAAACCACCCCTCTTATCTCAACCTGAGCATCGCCGCTAACCCTCAAATTTCCGTGAATCACTCCCTGTACCACATAGGTGCCGCTCCTGCTGATATTTACATCACCCCAGGTTTCTCCATTGACCAATGCTTGATTATAAAAACCCAGGGTATTCACGGTGGGGAAGTCCACTGGGCTTACTCCAGTTTGGGTCCCTTGAGTGAAAGTGGGGCGACCGGAAATGATGATCGATCCCGTAGCCGTGGCCAAACCATCTATCTCGGGATTTCCACTGATTCTAATGTTCGTATTGGCATGTATGTTTCCCATATGATCGAGGGGAGCTGAGTTCGTTTTGGCATTCCCGGACATATCTAAATTGAAATTGGAAGCGATTGCATAATTGAAGACCTGCGGAAGTTGCTTCCTGGCTATGACCTCTACGGTTCTTGTCACCCAACCCGATCCATGCGATACTTTGACCCTACCTTTAGAGGTAATAGTCAGCTCGTTCTCTCCGGGTCCATCCACGACCTTCATGGTGTACTTGGATTTGTTGTTTTCCAGCCAATATTCCAGGCTGCCATCGGGTCGCCAAGGAGTTGAATCATCCGCGTGCCCACCGAGAGCTGAGGGAGTATTGAGATTCCACAACGCATAATTGATTCCCGATTCAGCTACGTATAGGGCATTGGTTTGACTCTTTTTAAATTGGGCGATTTCTAAACCATTTACCGTCAAACCGATGGTGCCCGTGAGGAAAACCGTGAGCACGGCGAGGACCATCAAAGTGGTAAAGATTGCTACATAGCCCTCTTCTTTTCTCAGAGCGCTTGTAAACCCGTTGTACATCTTTCGCCTCCAAAACCAACTTACTCTCTATTTGTTATCGGCATCCTTTGCCTATCCCTTTATAGATTTGGGATGGAACTCACCTTTCGCTTTTAACTCCTTGCGCTTTTATTAAGGTTCGCTCCAGGGAAAACCCCCTCTTAACCCCAGAAATTTCCAGGAAATCGAGGGCTATGAGTCTTGGAGGCTTTAGCTGTATGTGAAGCAGATATAGGGAATAGGGGATATCCTCTTCGACTCGGAAGGTTCTCAAACCTGCAGCTCCCGTGGTTCCAGCATTAATGAGAACCGTCCCCTTAATCTTTTTGACACTCGGTACATGGGTATGACCACACAGGATAATGGGTACAGCTCCCATGGCTTCCTCGGCCATCCTTCGATCGTGAACCGCCAAAATCAAGGGTTTCTGCATGGACTTTATTTCCCTGACCAATTCTCGGGCAATCTTCTTCATCGCTCCGTTGGAGGCAGGTGTCATCCGAACCGAATTTGAGGCTGGATCGGGGAAACCAAGCAACTTAATCCCTCCGATGGTCACCGGTTCACCCTCCAAAACCCCGATATTTTCAATTCTTTTGAGCTCGGCGATTACCTGAGGAGAATCATAATTGCCTGCTACCCGCTCAACCAGATCCACAGCCGCCGGGTTGTTGTGAATATCTGAGATGTGTAGGACTCTTATCGTCTCCTTATCGAGCTCTACGGGTCCCCATGCTTCCACCCTTGAATAAAATTTGTGAAGGTTTGTCGCGATTAATCGGATTTCCTTTCGAAAAATCTCGATAGCGCTCAGTTTTTCCTCCACTCGACCAACGATCCACGGGGCTGCCACGAGTGCGCCGATGACCCGGGGGCGTTGCCTCAATGCATCTGCATCAAAAGTACCATAAGTGGTTCCAACGAGCAGCAAAGCGAGACATAAACCTATTAGAATGCCCTTGAGGACTGAAATCAGGCTTCGTTTGGGAAGAAAAAGTGCACCCGCCGCCCCTCCCAGAGCTGCGAAAAGGAAGAGTCTAAATATGAAATTCCAAATGATTGCACGCGCTCTTTCCTCCAATTTTCGCAGCAGTTCTCCTGACCTCAAGGTTCCCATGGATATTCCCTTGAGTTTTTGGAGATCGATTCTGATTAATGTAACTTTGAGTTCCAATGGTGAGAGGTGAGTTTGAGCTTTTACCTCACCCAATGGGGGAATGGAAATGGAAGTGGAGGGTTTGACGCTCAGTTCGATCTCAAATCCATTTAAATCGTAAGAGGCTGGACCCAAAAGGGTTATGGACAATAAACTGAAGAGGCAGGTACAGAGGATGAGTAAGGCGCGTGCTTAGCCCATGAATCGTTTCATTTACTTATCTTTTAACTCTTTCTTTCGCTTATTTTGCCTTGAGGTTTGAATATCCTTCCACTTTTCCTGAGCTAAGGAAAAGCCCACGCTCAAAGCCAATTCGTGAAGTTTACCCCTTTCCTTTGCCTTGCAGACGTGTTCCTCGCCTATGATCTCTCCCTTAGCTATAATGATCCGGTCCTGGTCATCTTTGATCGTCATCCCGGCCATTTTGCCCAGGCAATATGCTTCTTCCTTTTCCCCGAGGACTCTATCGATGCCCTTTTTTGTCTTCGCAGCGCTCTTGGCGAGATGCTCAAAGGCCTCCTTTAACCCGAAAGACTCTTCCTGAACCTCATCCGAGACGATTACTGCATCCTCGCCCACACTGACGAGCATGGTTGCCGGTATGCCACTTCTCCCTCGGGTTATATCCTTAACCCAACCCCGGGTCACCTCCAGCTCCCTAAGGGCTCCGGAATCCGCGTGTATTATTACGTCGCTTACCTCCCCCAACCTTGTGCCAGCTCTCGTTAAAACCGGGGTATTTAAAATTCCAAGCTTTTTTTCCATCAAATTCTTGATCTCAGGGGCTTTTTTTGAGGGGATCAAAACATCGCGATTTGGAAGTATCAGTGCATTCTCTCCGATGCTTTCAACCTTCTCATACAGGACAAACTTAACTCCCCCCAAGAGACCCTTAATCCCGATGGCAATTACTCGCAGAGTCATGTTCTCCGGATCAAAAATTACATCTTTAACCTTGCCTATTTCTTTGCCCTCCTCTAAAACAACCACCGGGAGATTCAAAATATCACTTACTCTCATCGATCACAGCCCTCTATGTTCATGCTCTTTAAAGGGAAAGTCACTCTTCCTTCTTGGCCTTTTTCTTCGCTTCCATCTTCTCCTTTACCGTCTCTACCTGGCTTTTTATTTTCTCCCTCGCTTCCTCAATTTTCTCCTTCAAACCTTCAGTTTTTTGACAGGCAGTCTCCTTGCCGGACTCGATGGCCTCTCGCAATTTTTCTTTCTGGACCTGATAGGCTTCCTTTCCCGTTTCCATGAGTTCTTCAGCTTTTGATTTCAGCTGCTCTCTGGTTTCCCTCCCGGGTCTGGGAGCGAAAAGTAAACCCGTTAGAACTCCAACGATTCCTCCGAAAATAAAACCTATGAGCCCCGCCAAAAATCCGCCACGCCTTTCGGCCATTCTTCCTCACCCCCCTCAAGAGTGTGCCTTTGTTTAACATCTTCATTGTAGGAGAAACCCCTCCCCCTTTCAAGGAAGCGGTTTAACCCTCATGTAATTGATGTACAACGTCTGAATGAATTTTATGGGAAAACCTCGACCGAGTATGCGAGCGGCCAAATCGATCCTTTTATTGGGCATCCTCAATAGCCAGCCTTGAATTCTTAAAAAGAGGGAAAAGGCAAACCTGTGTCTGTGGACGAAATGTTGGTACTCCTTTAACGCCTCCCCTAAGGCGCATTCCCCATCGATGACCTTTTGAATTATCTGCCCACACCTCTGACCAAAATAAATGCTTTGTCTTATTCCCTCGCCGGTCGTAGGGAAAGCTTGTCCAGCGGAGTCGCCCACTAAAAATAGGTGACCAACGGTGGGTTTTCGCAATTTAAAGGGGATGAATCCGCCATGCACTCTCCCCATGCTCAGTCCAAAACTGGTCACGAATTCTCTCAAACGGCTCATCAGATTCGTATTCCCCGTATAGCTTCCCAACCCAAATCGACACCTTTCCCCGGCGGGGAAAATCCAGGCATAACCGGTCTCAATCACCTTTGGATCCATGAAGAAAGAGAGCTCTTGGCCCTGGCTCTGGTAGTAAACTTCGGTTTCCACCCCGAAAAAAAGTTCCTCTTTGCTCACAAAATCCTTCTGGATGGATGAGGCGAGCCTCGCCCGCCATCCCGTACAATCCACAATGCAAGGTGAGAAAAAGGAGCCCTTATCCGTAATCAACTGCCCATCTTCAAAACCCAAGACGTTGGCTTTTAGGAATTCTCCATGAAATCTGTGAGCCAACCGGAGACAGCATTCACGATAATCGAAGGTGCAAAGGGGCTCCACGGTTTGATATTCCGTACATCCAAAGGAGGTTTGAAATCTTACCCTCCCCAGTATTTGAAGCACTGAATCCTCGCAGCCCAATGACCGCAATACCTCGTAATATGTGGCGCAGGCGGAGGTGGGCAAACTGCCTATATCCTTGCGATCGATCAACAGAATTTTTCCCCTAAGTTGGGTGGCGACCGACAATCCCGCGAAACTCGCTCCGGCGATGATGGCATCGTACTTCATGTGACCACCGAATTATACCTGACCCTGAACTGGACTATTAACGAGTTTGGTTTACACATATATTTAAGGGAGGGGTAAGTGTTAAGAAAGTGTCGGAGCCTCGCTTATGAAAACTTTTGAACAGACTCACAGTTCTGTAGCGAGGCGAGACCCGAGCGGCCCCGAAGGACTCGTTTCACTCGCCAACGGGGTAAACGGCCGTAACTGCGCCTGCCCCGTAGACGCGACAGCGTTCTTCGGGGTGTTTTCGGAGCACTTCACCCCGACCATAGTGCTAACCCATCTTGTTAATAATGCACCTGAATTTATCTTTCAAGTGCTAATCTCACTAGCTTGTCCACCAAATCTGGAAATTCCATTCCCGCCGCTTTGGCGGCCATGGGAAGAAGGCTCGTTTCGGTCATTCCGGGGCTGGTATTGAGCTCAAGTACGTAGGGGACATCATCTTCGCCAATTATCATATCCACTCGTGAGACATCGCGACACCTAAGGATACGATGAACTTTAACCGCGGTGTTCTGGACTTTTTCGGTGAGTTCCTTCGATATCCTTGCAGGCACGAAGTAATCGGTCATTCCCATGGTATACATGGACTCAAAATCGAAGAATTCTTTTTTGGGGACAATTTCTACCACGGGTAATGGTTTAGGATTAGCGTTTCCGATGATGCTTACGGCCACTTCTTTCCCCTTGATATATTCCTCCAAAAGCACCTTATCATCGTAACTCAAGGCTCCAATCAAGGCACTGGGCAACTCTTCTGGCGTCTTTACGAACTTTATGCCCAGAGCCGAACCCTGGCAGGCGGGTTTGACCACAATCGGTAAACCTATTTTTTTGATCACCTCGCCCAGAACACCCGAGGCTCCCATCTCCTTAAAGCTCCCTGAGCTCAGCGCGTAGAATTTTGGGGTGGGGATTCCCTCGATTTGGAAAATTTCCTTTGATAGGACCTTATCGAAACCAACTATACTTGAGTAAACGCCTGGACCCGTGTAAGGGACACCCAGTATCTCCAGAAGCTCTTGGACGGTTCCATCCTCTCCGTACTTACCATGAAGGGCGATATATACCAGTTCTACATGCTCTCTTAGCAGGTTATTGACCAAATTTTCATTTATATCCAGCTGTATGACTTTGTATCCCTTTTCCTTAAGGGCGTCGGAAATCCTGCGGCCGCTTTTTAGCGATACCTCCCTTTCCAAAGAGCGACCTCCCATGAGTACGGCAATTTTCTCTCTCACCTTCATCTCCCCCTATAGGAAAATTTCTCCTTCAAAGACCGTAACCGCCTTACCACCCACCTTAATCAGATGAACCTCCGTATCGGTGAAGTGCAATTCTACTATGATCTCGCTTGGACGGTTGAGAACATGCCCTTGCTCAGCGATGAGGGTCAGCGGTGAGTTCCCCCTTATGATCTTATTCTTCACCAGATAAGCTCCCAAAGCTCCATTGGCGATACCGCTGGCGACCTCCTCCGGGATGCCAAGCTTTGGAGCAAAGGATCTCGTGTGAACCATGGCAATGGGTGAAATCGTTTCAAGGGTGAACACGTGAGTGCAAGCCCCGATTTCCTCATCGAGTTGAGTAAGGGAGTTAAAATCGGGTTTCATTTCCTGAAGTGTGGGTAGGTGCTTGAGTGGCACCATGAGCCTGGGCAAGCTGGTGGAAACGATTTCCACCGGGAAACTGGCTCCGGCTATCTCCGATGGATCGATTCCAAGAGCATCGGCCAGCCTCTGCAGTGAGCCTTCGAAGGGAGCAAAAACTGGTTTTACCTGCGTTGTCATGATCTTTCTTATCTCTGCTCCACGACAATGAATTTCAATGGGGAGGATCCCAGCCTTCGTTTGCTGAACGATTTTCATGACGGGTCCCTTCGGGAAGAACCTCGCTTCCTCCACCATGGTGTGGACGGCGGCAATACTGGCGTCACTTAAGAGATCCACCTCAGTCTTTGGGGTGTAAAAGCGAACTTTAAAATCGGCTTTCTTTTCGGTGGGTTTTAAAATGAATGCCGTTTGAAGATCCATTTCTCGAGCAATTTTTGCCATTTCACCCTCGGTCAACTCGTCTCCCTCTGTTACCACCGCTATGGGATTGCCGGCAAAGGGTACGGAGGTGAAGGTATCCACCTGTTTGATTCTGATCCTCTTCATGGGAAATCCCCTAAAGGTGTAATTTCTTAGCCACCGATTTATACAGTATGATGTACCTTTTAACGACCTTGGAAAGTCTCTTTATTCCCTCGTGTATGACCTCTTCTTCCGGGTAACAAAAGGCCAAACGCATGTAATTCTTACCGCTCGCATCGGCAAAGAATCCCCGGCCCGGAACATAGGCGACCTTTTCTGAAATTGCCTCCGCCAACATCTCAGTGGTATCGACATACTCCGGTAAAGCCACCCAAACGAAGAAACCTCCCTGCGGCTTTGTCCATCTCACCTCGTCGGGGAAGAACTCCTCCAAAGCCTGGAGCATGGCATCCCTCCTGCTCCGATAAATTTCAACTAACTTCTCTATATGCCTCTTCCACAGATTGTGGGTAAAGTATTCCTCCACGACTCTTTGGGCGAAGGAGCTTGAGCACAAGTCGGCAGCCTGTTTCGCAAATATAAGCTTTTCAAGAATTGGTTTTGGCGCCACAACCCATCCCAGTCTCAAACCTGGAGAAAATATCTTTGAGAAAGTCCCCACGTAAATTACCGAATCGTCCATGGCTTTCAAGTTCTTTATGTCCTCTCCCTCAAATCTCAGCCGTCCGTAGGCGTTATCCTCCACAACGATTAAGCCATGCTCCCTTGCCAAACTTAAGAGGTGCTCGCGTCTCTTCAGGGAAAGGGTGACTCCGGCGGGGTTGTGGAAATTGGGGACCAAATAAATGAATTTGAGGACCTCGCCTTTCTTTGTAAACTCTTCGAGGGTCTCCTGTAAAAGGTCAACCTGTAAACCATCCTTATCCAGTGGGATGGAGACAATATTGGCTTCATAACTGGCGAAGGCATTGAGTGCCCCCACGTAGCTTGGTGCCTCCACGATGATCTTATCGCCGGGATTGATGAAGATCTTGCTCAATAAATCCAAAGCTTGCTGTGCCCCGTCGGTGACCAAAATATCATCGAAATCGACCTTTATGCCCTCTTCCTCCATGAGCTTTATTATGTGCTTCTTCAATCCCTTATGCCCCTCGGATGGACCATATTGAAGCGCTGCACTTCCCTCTCGTTGCATGGCATGTTCTGTGGCCTCAACTACCTTCTCAAAGCGAAAGAGTCTCGTATATGGCAGACCACCAGCGAGGGAGATAATATCCGGTCTCGCCGTGACGCTCAGCAAATCTCTGATCCCAGAAGATTTCATGGAAGCAGTTCTATGGGCATATAATTCCACCCATTTATCGAACTTGAATTCGGTCATAGATTTCACCCATCATTAAAGAATTCAACCATACTAAACAAAAACCTCTCATCCTAGCGGACGAGAGGTTGATCTCGCGGTACCACCACTTTTCGCCAGAACCTTGCGATTCCGACCTCGGAAAGTACTCATAGTACCTCCGCCTTTAACGCAGCTCGCGTCCAAACCTACTTTCCGTTCGGCTTGGCGGCTCCGGGACGGCTTTCCGCAAGATACTGGTATCGGACTCTCACCTACCTCCGACTCTCTTGCACCTAGCTGGTCTTACGTACTCTTCCCTTCAAAGCCTTTTGATAAAATTTAGGTTTAGAAAAATAATATTACATACTCTCAGGGATGTCAAACTTGCGAATTGCCTCACCTAAAATCTACTCCAAATTGTATCGTTGCCTCAAATAAAAATCTACTTGAAAAGGAGTGAGCTTTTAGGTTGCCCTTTTAAGATCAACCATTATGGCACTAACCATGGGAGAAAGAAAAGCAGTGACCAAAAAAGTAAGCTAGTGCCCCCTCAATGCTCCCCTATGCCACTTTCGTCAAGGAAGCCCTTTCACATTTTTGGTTGTGATAGTCGATATAGCTTAGGATGCCCTCGCCTAACTCCTGTTTGGTTTTATAGTTACTGCCAGAAACAGCAAATCTCTTCAAGTTTTGAAAGAATGGCTCGATATGGTTGAGCCAAGCTGAGTTCGTCGGAAGAAAGATAAGCTCAACTCTGCCATCTTCCTCAGCCCACTTGTAAACTTCTCTGTGTTTGTGAGCCGAGAAATTATCCAGGATTATGTAGAGCATATCTTGAGGATAATCCTTCCTTAACTCCTCAAAGAACTCAATTACTTCTTGATGCCTTTTTCTCGAAAACATCTTCCCTTTTACTTTGCCTGTTTCAACCTCAAGGGCTGCGAGTAAGTTTCTTGTTCCGCCCCGGCGGTAGCGGGCAGGAATTCTTTCTGGCTTTCCTCTCTTTTGCCAGGAACTTCCGGGATAAGGCTTAACCTCAACTGGCCCCAGTTCATCGAAGCAGAGTAAGATCCCATCTTTGGGCGGATTGGTGTAGAGGTCAAGTACTCGGTTTTTTTAACCTCAAATTCGGGGTCATTTGACTCCATCCAAGTCTTTGTTCTCTGAAAGGAGATGCCTTCCTTCTTTAGAATCTTTCGGATGCTTTCATGGCTTATCGAGGAAACAACTCCAGTCCGGATGAGATACTCTTTTAGTTTCATAAGAGACCAGGCTGTTATTGGCTCACCCAAATCCTTAGGCCTTGCAGTTGCTATCTTTACGATCTCACAACAGATGGAGTCCCCAAAAGTTGGGGGAGACCTCCATTTTCCCCTTTTTTGAGAAGTCCCTCAAAGCCATGCTGATCATATACCTTTATCCATTTGCGGACAGTCTTTGGGTGGATATTAACCTTAGGCGTTATCTCTGGGGCTTTGTACCCCTGGCTTGAATAAAGGATTATACGGAGTCTCTTCTTCACCTCCTCAGGGATATTGCTGTCAAGCAGGTGGTAAATGTGTTGCGTCTCTTGCTCCGAAAGTGGTCTGACGTAGACTGCCATCTCTTCCTCCTTTTCTGGCACAGATGACTACCCTGTCTTTCCCATTATCCAAAAAGGGAAATGGTTGCTTGATAAAGTATTCTACCGCAAGTTTGATGCGGCACTAGATACCAAAGGGCAGCTAAAAAGGAGAAGGAATCGATCCTCGATGAGTTCGTCAAATTGACCGGTTACAATCGCTCATATGCCGCATATCTTTTAAGGAACTGGGGAAGAAAAATAAGGGTAAGATTTGAAGGAAAGGATATGGTGATAATCCTGGGAGGAAAAGAAAGAAAAGGCAGAGGAAAGTCGAGAGGAAATATGACCAAAAGGTCCTCTTGGCCCTAAAGAGGATCTGGATCATCTGCGACTGCATCTGTGGCAAAAGACTCCATCCCTTCCTTCCCGAGATAGTTCCGGTTTTGGAGGGATTTGGGGAACTAGAGATTGGCGATTAGGTGAGGGAAAGGCTCTTTTAAGATAAGCCCGGCAACCATGGACAGACTTCTTGGCTACGAGAAAAGAAAGCTTCAACTCAAGGGAAGGTCGACCACAAAACCGGGAACCCTACTCAAAAACAAGATACTCGTGAGAACCTTCTCCGACTGGGATGAGCAAAAGCTGGGATTTTTGGAGATAGAGATGGTCTCCCATGATGGAGGAAGTACAAGGGGGGACTTCATTCAAACCCTGGATGCCACTGACATCTGTACAACTTGGACGGAGACAAAAGCAGTTAAAAACAAGGCCCAGAGGTGGGTATTTGAGGCCCTTGAAGAGATGACAAGGAAGGTTCCCTTCGATGTCTTAGGGATCGATTCAGATAATGGGTCTGAGTTCATCAATGCTCATCTCTTGAGGTTCTGCGGAAGGGAAAAGATCACCTTCACCAGAAGTAGACCATACAGGAAGAATGACAACTGTTTTGTGGAACAGAAGAACTATTCTGTGGTGAGAAAAACTGTGGGCTACCCAAGGTACGATACCGAAGAGGAGCTAAAGGTGTTAAATGAGCTATTACTATTTGAGGTGTACACAAATTTCTTCCAACCGACGATGAAGCTCGTTGAGAAGACAAGAGTTGGCAGTAAGGTCAAAAAGAGATATGATCGGGCAAAGACACCCTTTAAGCGGGTATTAGAGTCACCACATGTCCCCGAAGAAAACAAGGAGAGGCTCAAGGGGGAGTATGTTACACTTAATCCTGCGGAGCTCAAAAGAAAGATCACCAAACTACAGACAGAACTATTGAAGCTGGCGACCTCAAGGGAAAAGTTGAGAGGAAAACAAGAGAAAGGAAACAAAGATTTCGAATACATTTTTGATGAGGCAACGAATACTCATTTCGAATACCTTTTTACATGAGGCAACAAGACTTGACCCTTGCTTGTGGGCTTCTTATAATCAAAGGACAGATACATACGGGGCTGTAGCTCAGTTGGATAGAGCGGCTGCCTCCTAAGCAGCAGGTCGCGCGTTCGAATCGCGCCAGTCCCACCACTATTTTGGCAGGTTAGAGGGGAAGGCATTCTCAGTATACATTGTCGAGAATGCTTTCTCTTTTGATTTTTCTAACATTTTTCTAACAGATTCGCCAAAGACAGTGCTCTGAAGCCTCTCTCCGGCACCGTGTTGCACCTGTGGCATTAAGTGCCCGTATCTGTCCAAAGTCACCTGCAATGAGGAATGCCCTAGCTGCTGCTGTATGAACTTGAGGTTTTCTCCCTGGGCGATGAGAAGAGAGGTATAGGTGTGGCGAAGATCGTGAAATCTTATCTTGCGAAGACCGGCACGCCTTAAAGCCGGTAAGAAGTGGCGCCTTACCATATTCTCGGCGTCCATTATCTTTCCCTCTTTGTTTGGAAAGACAAGATCGAGTTCACTCGGTGGACAAGAAAGCCTGTGTCTTTTTAAGACGGATATAAGATAGGGGGGAACGATGATTCCCCTTATAGCCGCCTTCGACTTCGGTTCCTGAAGCTTTCCTAAAACCAGGGAGCGCCTGACATGGATTTGATTTGTGGCCCAATTGATGTCCGACCACTTCAGGGCCAAAAGCTCTCCGCGTCTCATTCCCGTAAGAGCCGTGGTCAAGAACAGGGGATAGTATTCGGGATCCTTGATTTTTACATTCTCCAGGAACATTCGAAGCTCGGAAGTCGAGAGGAAATCCATCTCCTTCCTTTCAGCCCGGGGCTTTTCCACATATTGTGCTGGATTGTTTACAAGGTATCCCCAGATAACCGCCCTCTTTAAGATGGTTTTCATTATCCGCAAGTGATATCCAATGGACGTTGAAGAAAGCTTTCCCTCTCTCCGCTTCTTGGCAAGCCATTTACTGCGCCTCTAGATGCTTTCATTTGCGCCTTAGGCGTTTAAGATCGCCCACTCAACAGGTGCCCGATATTCACGCTCCTTCAAAGACTCTACAATGACCCTGTGAAGCCCAAGCTTCTCCCAGAGCTTCCTTAAGATATATGCCCCTCCCAGGGGGACACTCTTAATGTATTGCAAGGGAGAACCACCTTTACCTTTGTCCAGAGAGACCTGAACCTGAAGGGCATCCTCTGGACTTAAGAAACGACAGAGACTCCTGGCCAATCTCTTAATGGCATCAATGTCGAGTTCATCTGCCCTACCAAAGCTATATATAACATCAGCCCTTGCAAAGCCTCATCAACTATGACCTAATCCCAGTCAACGCTTCGAAGGGATGGCAAAATTTCCTTTCTCTTTGTAAAGTCAATGGATGTAATAACCTGATTCTCCCTTCGCCATGGATTCTCTGCATAGTGGGCACCCAATAAACCTCTATCAATCACTGTGATGGGTTCTTGAAACTTCTCCTTTAATTCCCTTCTCCATTGGTCTTTGAGATGCCCTGGAACGACTACTAGAATCCGCCTTGCAAGACCGCGTAATTTCAATTCTTTGATGATCAGTCCTGCCATGATGGTTTTGCCCGCACCAGGATCATCTGCAATGGTCATTTGGCTTGCCTCAATGCCTTGGCGGCATCCTCCGGTGAAATGATGTTGATATAAATTCCCGTCCCCCATTCAAATCCTGCGGGCATGGTCAACCTGGGGATTATCTCTATATGCCAGTGATAAAAGAGCAAACCCGGTGTCCTTAAGGGTGCTACGTGAATCATGAGGTTATAAGGTGGGTCATTTAACACCTTGCTCATTTTCCGGAAAACCTTGGAAATCATTTTGGCTAAATCGCTCACTTCCTTTTGCGTTATCTCCTCAAGGGCTGCAGCATGTTTCTTTGGAAGTATGTACAACTCGCAGGGAAATCGAGAGGCAAAGGGGCAAAGGGCGAACATGGTATCGTTTTCCAGTACCTTTCTACTCACTTTAGCTTCCGCTTCCGCCTTTATCATCCTGCAATAAATGCATTCCTTGTTCCGTAAATAATAGTCCTTGGCCTCCTCAAGCTCTTCAAAAATTCTGGGTGGAATTATGGGGGTAGCTACCAATTGAGAATGAGGGTGTTCTAAGGAGGCCCCCGCCGCCAGCCCATAGTTCTTAAAAATGAGCACATAGGTGATGCGTGGGTCCCTTCTCCAAAACTTATAGCGTTGACAGTAAGTACGAATAACCGCCTCTATCTGACTTGGGGGCATTGTGGCCAGGGTATCCTCGTGGTTTGGGCTCTCCACGATCACTTCGTGAGCTCCCACCCCGCTCAAGAGGTGATAAATGGTATCCGCCTCGGCTTGACTAAGTTCTATTTCAGGCCTAAGGGCTGGATACTTGTTGGGGAGCACCCGTGTCTTCCAACCTTTGGTTCGCTTATCTATCTCCCCAGGCCATATGGCATGTACCTCTTCTGGAGGAGCCATCTCCTCACCACCGCAAAATGGGCAGGGTCTTAAGGCACTGGGTGGTCCAACCTCCCTTTCTCTAAAATCGCTGGGCCTCTTCCCGCGTTCGGTGGACAAGACTATCCAAGTGTGACTGGTAGGATCCTTTCTGATTTCGGACATCTTTCCTCCAATTCCTACACCGTCTGGATTTCTAATGGTATTAGAATTTATCGTAAACCATGTGACTGCTTCAAGCAAGAGAGTGAGGACCTGCTATAATAAATTCACGGAGCTTAAATTGATGAATTATGGTAAACTGGGTTTGGCTTGAGACTCTGCGGGCAATGAGAAGGATTTTCTAAAGCAGGTACAAATAAAAAGAGGAGGTGCTTTAGGCCATGATCAAAAAGTGGTTCAATGAGCGTACCTTCCACCATAAGCAGTTTTCAAACATTTCCAAGCTAGTGAAACTCAAAAAAGAGCAAGATTTGTTCATTAGCTTGGGGCTGCCCACGTTCAATGTTGAAAAATCCATTGGAGAAATCATTTCCGTCATCAAAGAAAGCTTAGTAGAAAAGTATCCCCTCTTGGATCAAATCGCCATCATCGATAGCCACTCCTCAGATGCCACGGTTTCCATAGCGCAGGAGTTAGGTGTGGAAATCTACTTTGACGATGAGGTCTTGACATCCATGGGTACCGAGCAGGGGAAGGGAGAGGCGTTGTGGAAAAGTCTACATGTTCTCACCGGTGATATCATTGTCTGGATCGATTCCGATATCGAAAACATCCATCCTCGATTCGTATATGGGTTGGTTGGTCCCCTTCTGCACAATCCAGAAATCGCTTTTGTGAAGGGATTTTATCAGCGTCCCATTCGGGAACAGGGGCGTTTAAAAGAAACTGGTGGCGGAAGAGTCACCGAAATTTTGGCAAGACCAATCCTCAATCTCTTCTATCCTGAGCTAGCCTGTTTTATTCAACCTCTTTCCGGCGAATATGCGGGGAGAAGGGAAGTGCTGGAAAGTGTCCCCTTCTATACGGGATATGCGGTGGAATTTGGGCTACTCGTGGAAATTTGGCGCCAATTTGGTTTCATGTCCATGGCTCAGGTGGATTTGGAGAAGCGGATACACCCAAATCAGCCAACTCGAGCCTTGGGGAGGATGGCCTTCGCCATCTACCAGGCCGTCTTTCAGCTCCTCGATGAGGACAACAAAATTAGGCTCCTTACGAGACTAAATAAAGTTCTGCGGACCGTAAAGTATCGAGAAGGAACATACACCTTGGTTGATAACGAAATAAAGATAGCGAAAAGGCCGCCCATAAATAGCGTCCCCGAATACACAGCCTATCGCAAACAACTAGCCGTATCTGCCGAGGAAATGTAGGTGGAAGTCGATCCATAATCAACTCAAATGGGATGGGATCCTTAAAAGAAAGAACGATAGTGAAAAGCGCAGAGAAGATAAAAAATCTCATTCATGGAGTGAGGGTGATTTACACGGACATCGATGGCACCCTTCTGGGACCGGGGGGATGCCTCTTTTTAACACCGGATAAAGAATATACCCTGCAAACGGCGGAAGCCATCATTCTGACCCACAAATGCAATTTAGATGTGGTCATGGTTTCCGGGAGGAATAAAAATCAGCTCCTGGGGGACGCCAGAATCTTAGGTTTTAAAAATTATATAGCGGAACTTGGTTGTGAAATAGTTTATAACCTGAGCGAAAAGGTCATCCTAAACGTGGGGAACTTTCAAATAACCGAGGGAAGCGTTTTCAATACCATAGCTAATTCTAAAGCCCCAGAATTTCTCCTTAAAACCTTTTCAAATCGCTTAGAATACCATACTCCCTGGTCTGTTGGGCAGGAGTGCACCCACCTGTTTAGGGGTTACATCGATGTGACCAAAGCCAATGAGTTGCTCCGGGAAAAGAGTTTCACCGATCTTAAGATCGTGGACAACGGCGTTATCAACCAGAGAGGCTCTTTAAAAGAGATTCCAGAAGTCCATGCCTATCATCTGCTGCCAAGATGGAGCGATAAAGCATCGGGTGTGCAAAAGGATAGAGAGATAAGGAAACTTCCCAAAAATGCCGTTATCGCCATCGGGGACGCTCCCTCCGATGTTGCCCTAAGTTCTCAAGTGGGAGCCGTATTCATAGTCAAAAACGCCTTGGGCAAATATTCCGATATCGGAAGGCAGATTCTTTCCCAGGAAAATGTCTTCCTCACTCATGATGAGATGAGAATCGGCTGGGCCGAAGTAATTCACTTCCTGGTCGAGAACAAGCTGCTCATTCGCAACCCATGACCCTTGACCCGCGAACCATAACCTGAATATTAACGAGTTAGGTTGACACTTTTGTCATTCGAGGGAGGGGTAAGTGCGGAGAAAACCCTTTTACTTTATCACAATCGATTTTTTGTATTTGGATAAGGCCTCTTCACTGATCTGATATATGGCGGGAGGGGGAATTTCTCCAAGACCTAGAGTCGCCTTGAGTTCCTGGGAGATGTGCTGGACACACTCGTCTATGACCCGGTCTTGAAAGGGAACGATGTAAATCCTTATCCTCACGAGGATCTTATCGGCGAAGGGGATTACGCCAAGCATCTTTGGCGGGGCTAGGAGAAAGTGTTGCCTTTGGACTAAATCTTTACTCAAGTGGCTTAAAGCCTCTTTTGCCTCAGACTCTTCAATATCGGTTGGCAGGGTGAAATCCAAATTATAGGCTAGATATCCATGGGTGTACCTATCCACGCCGACTATACTCCCATTGGGTACATAATGGAGGTTCCCATTTAAATCCCTTATTTTGGTTACTCTGAGTCCAAACTCTTCCACTATGCCATAGGCTTCATAGGGTCCAGCTTTTAAATGCACCAGGTCGTCGACGGCGTATTGGCTTTCAAAGAGGATGAAAAATCCGGAGACCACATCCCTCACCAGGCTTTGAGCGCCGAAACCCAAAGCGATGCCCACGACTCCAGCGGCGGCGATCATGGGGACGGGATCCACTCCCAATTCTTTTAAGATCATGAAACCGCAAATGAAGAAGATCAAATATTTCAGCAGATTCTGAAAGAGGGTTTCCAGTGTATGGGCTTTCTTGCGAGTGGCGATTGCCTCCGGGGTCATCTCCTCTTTCTTCCTCACCCTGAAATGCACGACTCTATGGATAAGCGTGCACCCCACTCGATACGCGACGATGCTTAAAGATAGGATGACGATGATCGCCAATCCTTTGTTGATCGTGTATTTTGCAACTCGTTTAAAAATCTCGTCCCAGCTCCTCTGGGGAAGAATTTCGCTTACACCTCCTCGAATAGCTCGAATTCCTTCGCTTCTTCAATCAATCCTTCGCTCATCTTAAGCATCTCGGATATCGGAACGATCTTGAAACCTTTCTGTTGGAGATAATCGATGACCATGGGAAGTGCCTGTACGGTGTTTTCACGGGAAGCACCCTCATTTCTAAAGAGGGCTCCGCTGTCATGGAATAGAATTGTCCCTCCCCTTCTCACATATAGCTTAATCCGATGGAGTATCGCTTTGGCGCTTATGCCACTCCAGTCAGCGGTACTCACCGTCCACAAAATTATCCTATATCCCTCCTCTCGGAGTATCTTCCGCAGGGCATTGCTATACATTCCTCGAGGGGGACGAAAGAGGCGAGTTTTAACGCCGGTGGCTTTTTGGATCGCCCTATCGGCCTTCCTCACCTGATTTAGAACAATTCTCCTCGTGGACGGAACTAATTCTCGGTGAGAGTAAGTGTGATTGCCGATATCGTGGCCCTCCTCAACTATCCTCCTGGCGATATCGGGATATTTCTCCACCTGCCTGCCCAACACAAAAAAGGTCGCCTTAACACCTTTTGCCTTTAATATATCGAGGATTTGAGGCGTGTATATGGGGTTGGGACCATCATCGAAGCTTATGGAGACCAGACGTTCATGAGGGTCCCCTCTGAATATTCCCTCCTGAGAACCAAAACCGTGATAGACATAATAAGTCAGAAAAATGGCGAGCAAAAAAAGTGAGACACTCAAGGTCAAGAAAATGATCTGCAAGAGTCGTTCAATTTCCTGAAGTTTCCCCCCAGCGGTTTGCCTCAATAAAACCACGGATACGAGAACCAAGGCCAAGGTGAGTAACCAGCGGCGGATTAGTTTGTATCTAGTATGTTTCAAATCCCGACCCTCCTTCAAGTTCCGGGGTCAAATCGTCGATCACTTCAGATCCGCAGGATTGGAAGAGTTCTGAGAGGGTGACAAACTTAAATCCTCTCTCCTTCAATTTTTTAATTATACCGGGTAAAGCCCTTATGGTCATCGTTCTATCCAGTCCTCCGTCGTGAGCCAAAATGACTCCCCCTTCTCCGATGCCTTCAACCACTCTCTTTTGCATTTCCTTCGAGCTCGATACCGAGCTATTTTCCATTGCAACGGACCATAGGATGACTTGATAGCCTTTCTCTCGTGCAATCTTGAAGACTTCGCCATTTATTGCTCCCTTTGGGGGACGGAAATAGCGGGGCTTTGGAGCGCCCAGACGCCGAAGAATCTCCTCACAGCCTTCAATTTCAACATGTATTCGTTCACAGTTGCATCTCGGTAGGTTAGGGTGAGAAAGGGTGTGATTTCCTATCTCGTGGCCCTCCATAATTTCCTCTCTAATTATCTCGGGATAACGTTTAACTCGCTCGCCGATGACAAAGAATGTGGCCTTAATTCCATTTTGCCTCAAAATTTCGAGCACCTTTGGTGTATATTTGGGGTCGGGACCATCATCGAAGGTCAAGGCGATCTTTCCTACGGTTGGGAGGTCTGTTCTATGAAAAATTGTGGATCGAGGAGACCTGATCATCCTTCTTGAGCACAGTTTCCCCGTGTAAGCCTTCGTCCTTTCGATTTCGATGCCCGGTAGTCCCTCCTGGATGAGGGAGAGAATCGCTCCCCTCCCAACCACCCTACAGTTGGAGGAAGTCAGCCTTACTCTCTCCAGTTCCCGCTCCCTTCGATGCCCACCGTTTGCGGCAATGATCGAATCCCCATTTTTTACTACAGCCCGTAGTCCTGCACGGCGACCATTCAACCAGATAATGGGTGGTTCGCCACATCCTTCCCCCAGTAACTGGCCATTCGTATCGTAAAGATCGCCTCTTTTGAGGTGCATCCGCTTCCCCTTTAACATCTGCCCTATGGTGATTCCCCTTCTCACCAAGAAAGGTTCGCCATTGAGCCTTGCGGGGATGTATGGGCGGGAAAAAAATATTATTCCACCCACAAAGATTGGCAAGATCATGAGTTTTGTTTTTAACGGCTCAATCTTAATTAACCCCACAAAAATGAAATTCTCACTCAACGGCCACGAATCTATCTTTGAGCTTCTCCATCACCGAAGGCATGGTGGTGTATTCCATCTCCTCCAAGGGTAAGCGATGGGGTTCAAAGGGTCCATGCCTTCGAATGTAGTCCGCAACCCTGAGGGCGATGCTCCGGGCACGGTCAAAGGCGGGATCGGCGAAAATGTCCCTGGGACCGATGAGTCTCCCCCTCGATAGTTGAAAGCCGTGGGCAACCACACGAGGAGGACCATCAAACCTGGTTGGTGTGTCACTTTTAAAGGAAACGGGCATCAATGGACCGTGGTGAGAACCTCGCATCCAACCGGCAACGAGGTGAGGCATGGAAAAAGGCTCCAAGACCTCGCCCACAGCGGGCAAACCACTTTGACATCTCACGATCATCACCGGATCATCTTTGCCCACATACCTTCCGGCGATGAGGGATAAGCGCTGAGTTGAGGTGGCCGCAGCGACCTCGCCGTCCTTGCGGAAGACATATTTTATCACGAATCGTCCCGGTGCCCCAATGAAGACGAGTATATCATAAAGTTCATCGGGACAGGAGAACATTATTTTCCTCTTTTCAATGAGGTCATCCACCTCGAAATTGAAACCATCGTGCATCTTCGGGTCTATGACCAGGCCTGCGGTATTAAAGGGATCAGCGAACATCTTGAAAAGCGGATAGTTCCAAGCACCGGGTTCGGTCTTGTCCGCCAGGAAGATGATGACCGGTTCACTTTCCCGTTCCACGAATTCAATCTCGGCCACGCCCGGTCCCATGCCCTTGACGTTACCCGAAAATGCCTCGGCTAAAAGGTCTTGGCCGGCTCCATACTGTCCATACTCCCTCGCAACCTCGGTAACCTTCTCAAAGGTCTCCCAGGCAAAGCGGTGGATTTCTACATCATCAACCCCTCGCTTGTGGGTCATGATCAGGGCGATATCGTCGCCCACCTTGCTCCTGCAGTAGTCGATGAGCAATCCCTTTTTCTTGACTTCAGCCAGACACTCCTCAGCTTTTTTGAGCAATGCCGGGTGTACATCGGAGTGCCCGACAAAGCCTCCTACATCTGCTTTAATAACGCTTAAGGTTATCTTTTCTCCCATCGTGTTTATCCCTCCTATTGATTTTTCTTGCGCCTCTCAATATTTTTCTGGAACGTCCCTGGTTTTCCTCCCTCCTTTTTAAGCTCTTAGAAGTTCCCCTCTAAAGCTACCATTAAAACAGCCTAACACCAACCCTTGTTGCCTCATGTAAAAAGGTATTCGAAATGAGTATTCGTTGCCTCATCAAAAATGTATTCGAAATCTTTGTTTCCTTTCTCTTGTTTTCCTCTCAACTTTTCCCTTGAGGTCGCCAGCTTCAATAGTTCTGTCTGTAGTTTGGTGATCTTTCTTTTGAGCTCCGCAGGATTAAGTGTAACATACTCCCCCTTGAGCCTCTCCTTGTTTTCTTCGGGGACATGTGGTGATTCTAATACCCGCTTAAAGGGTGTCTTTGCCCGATCATATCTCTTTTTGACCTTACTGCCAACTCTTGTCTTCTCAACGAGCTTCATCGTCGGTTGGAAGAAATTTGTGTACAGGTGAGGATCTCCCCCCTTTTTCTTCTTGCCCACCCTTCGGTAGCTCAAGGCGAGCTCTTTGGTGATCGCCTGTCTTTGTCTCATGCTCAGTCCCATGGTTGCCTCCTCTCCTCCAAAAAGTGATCCATTTTAAGGAGACAACCAAACCTCCAATCCATTTCAAGTACTTTTTTATTTGAGGCAACGATTGGATTTGATGTACATTTTAGGTGAGGCAATTCGAACCCTGGTCTTTACCAATAATTTAATGTATACTTTGACAAGCAGCAATATTTATTGCTGTAATTTTTGGTAAAAAGATGTCTTCATGCCCGAAAACAAATATTGGCACACTCTGAAGATAAGAGAAATTGAGAGCATCCTGAAGACGGATGTAAAGGCGGGTTTGCATCCCGAGCAGGCTCAGAATAGGCTGATTCGTTTCGGCCTCAATGAGCTTGAAGAAGAGAAAAAGCCCACTCCGCTCCAAATCTTTCTCTCCCAATTTAAAGACTTTCTGGTGTATGTGCTCATCGTCGCCATCATCATTTCTGGGCTCCTGCTAAAGGAGCTCGTTGATGCATTGGCGATTTCAGCCATACTCATCCTCAATGCCATTTTAGGATTCGTGCAGGAATTCAGAGCGGAAAAAGCCATGGAAGCTCTCAAGAGGCTCACTGCTCCAACGGCTAAGGTTATTCGCCTGGGTCAAGAGATGGAGATACCGGCAAAAGAGCTCGTTCCCGGAGACCTCATCCTGCTTCAAACGGGGGATCATGTGCCCGCAGATGCCAGAATCATGGAATGCACCGCCTTTGCCACGGATGAATCTGCCCTCACCGGCGAATCACAACCCGTCAACAAACACACGAAACCCGTCTCCAATCCTCTTCTCCCTTTGGGAGATAGGAAAAATATGGTGTATATGGGAACGGCTGCAGCTCGGGGAAGAGCAAAGGCTGTGGTCGTGGCCACTGGAAAGTCCACGGAAATGGGTCAGATTGCGGGGATGCTTCAGGTTGCAGGGGAGAAGACCCCCCTTCAAAAGGAACTCAAAAGAGTGGGGAAGAGAATAGCTCTTCTCTGCTTGCTGGTATGCTCCGTTGTTTTCCTCAGTGGAATATTGAGGGGATTTAGTTGGGCGCTCATGTTTCTCGCCGCGGTGAGCCTAGCCGTAGCGGCCATCCCCGAAGGGCTCCCCGCGGTAGTCACGGTTACCCTAGCTTTGGGAGTCCAAAATATGGCGAAAAAAAATGCCATAGTTCGGAGATTGCATGCGGTGGAAACCTTGGGCTCTGCCACAGCGATCTGCACCGATAAAACGGGCACGCTTACCAAAAACCAGATGACCGTAAATCTCATCTACCTCGAAGATAAAATGTGGAAATTAACGGATGAAGGCCGGCTAAGGATCAATGGCAAGGAGATTGCTCCCTCTGAGAACATCATTCTCCTCTTTAAAATCGCTGCTCTCTGCAACGATGCTCGTTTCCGAGATGGAAAACCGGTAGGAGATCCCACCGAAGGAGCTCTTCTTATCGCCGCAGAGAAAGTAGGCTTAAAGAAGGATGCGCTTGAAAAACAAGCACCACGCTTAAATGAGATTCCCTTCGATTCTGAACGCAAGAGGATGACCACGGTTCATAAATTAGTCGGCGGCCCTGCCTGCCGGCAGGTAGGTCAAGAGTCGAGGGTCGAGGGTTATGTGGCTTTGGTTAAAGGAGCCCCCGAGGTAGTTTTGACTCGGTGCTCCAATATATATAGGGGCGGCATCAAACCGCTCTCAGAAGAGGAGCGCAAGGGATTGTTGCACAAAAATGGCAGTATGGCTCGGAGGGGTTACCGCGTTCTGGCCATGGCCTACAGGGAATTTTCTGAACCACCAGAGATTGAACCGGAGGCGTTAGAAAAGGATCTGACATTTGTTGGGCTCGTGGGCATGACCGATCCCCCAAGAAGCGAGGTCTATGGAGCCATAAAGACCTGTCACAAGGCCAAAGTGCAGGTGGCTATGGTCACCGGCGACCATAAATTGACTGCCGAAACCATAGCCAAAGAGATCGATCTCCTCGATCGCAAACAGGTCATAACCGGCCCGGAACTCAAAGAAATATCCGAGGAGGAATTGACTTCAAGGATTGAGGAAATCGCCGTTTATGCGAGAGTTGATCCAAAGGATAAGATCAAGATAATCAAGGCATTTAAAAATCGAGGTCACATCGTGGGGATGACTGGTGATGGGGTAAACGACGCTCCCGCGGTTAAAATGGCGGATATTGGTATAGCCATGGGGATAGCGGGAACGGATGTCACCAAGGAAGCTTCCGACATCACCCTCACCGACGATAACTTCGCCACCATCGTCACCGCAATACGCGAGGGTAGATCGATCTTTGATAACATCAAAAAATTCATTCTGTTCCTTCTTTCCTGCAACGTTAGCGAGGTTCTAACCATGTTTTTAGCCATGATTGCAGGACTTCCCTTACCGCTTCTGCCCATTCAGATACTTTGGATAAATCTTGTAACCGATGGTCTTCCCGCCCTGGCTTTGGGAACGGATCCACCGGCCCCAGATCTTATGCACCGTCCTCCCCGCCAAATTGGTGAAGGCATACTGACCAAAGAAAGACAGTTACAAATTCTTTGGCAGGGGTTGGTGCTTGCCTTAGGGGCTCTATTCGCCTTCATGGCCGGCCTATTCTGGTTGAAGATCCCTCTTCGAAGCGCTCAATCCATGGTTTTCACGGCGATGGTACTTGCACAAATCCTCCACACTTTGAACTTTAGATGTGAGCGGCACTCGGTTTTTACCCTCCACTCCCTAGCCAATAAGCCTCTTCTCGCTGCAATTTGGGGTTCAATAATTCTCCACTTGGGAGTGCTGTACATTCCCCCGCTTCAATCCATCTTTCACACGGCGTTTCTCGGCACCAGGGAATGGGGTATAATCCTCACGGCTTCTTTGGTTCCACTGATAATCGTCGATGCGCTAAGGAATGCAATAAGGAAATGATTTACTTCTCCAGCGCCATTTCCACTATTTTGGAGACCAAATCGGGGAATGGGATACCCGCCGCTCTGGCTGCATCGGGGAAGAGGCTTAAGCTGGTCATCCCGGGAATGGTATTTACCTCCAAAATATAGGGAATCCCTTCCCTGGTAACAATGGTGTCCACTCGAGAGAATCCCCGACAACCCAGAGCCTTATGGGCCTTGAGTGCCATTTCCTGAACCGCTCTTTGGTGCTCGGGGGGAATGCGAGCGGGGATGATATGCTCGCTCATGCCTGGTGTATATTTTGCCTGGTAGTCATATATCCCTTTTTTGGAGATGACCTCTAAAGTGGGCAATGCCTCGGGGTCTTTATCGCCCAAGATGCCCACGGTGACCTCCGTTCCTTCGATGAATTTCTCCACTAAAAGTTGCTCATCGTACCCGAAAGCATCTTGAAGGGCAGCATGGAGTTGATCAGCTTTCTGAACCACACTCAAACCAATGGTCGAGCCCTCCCGCGCGGGCTTAATGACCATGGGAAAACTGATCTCTCCGATCAGCTTCTCCCTGACTGAAGCCGGATCTTTTTTGTATTCCTCTTGAGAGATAGTGCAAAAATCGGCGGTGTTCACTCCGGAAGCCTTAAAAATCCTTTTGGCCATAATTTTATTTATGCCTAAAGCGCTGGCCAGAACCCCCGAACCGGTATATGGCAATCCCAGGATCTCCAACATTCCTTGGACAGTTCCATCCTCTCCGTATCGTCCATGGAGGGCGATGAATACCACATCCACCCTTTCCCTCTTTAAATTCTCGACCACATTTTCATCCAAATATACTTTGACCGCCGGGTAACCCTTCTGAACCAGAGCTTTATATATTTCCTCTCCAGTCATTATGGAAATTTCTCGCTCCGCGGACCGTCCGCCCATTAAAACAGCCACTTTTGGCTTAGTGTTCATGACCGAATTTGTCCTCTTTTTAAACCTTGTTCAAATTATATTTCTCCAGCTCTGCCCTGAGTTTATCCAGCTTCCGTCTCATGCTCCTGCCCTCGAGCCCAAGGGCACTTTCGCCCTTGGCTGCTGCCTGTTCCAAGCTCTTCCCGGCTTGCTCAATGAGCTCTTGCACAGAGGTTTTCAGATCCGTTGCCTTGCTGGTGATCTTCTCTCTCGTTGCCGCTCCAGATTGAGGAGCTAAGAGCAGACCAATTACGGAACCCAAGGCTACACCGAGCAGGAGTCCCAATCCGAATTCCTCATAGCCGAATCGCCGATCCTCCATCTCATTCCTCCCATTGCCTCGATTTTCTTATAGTTAAGTCCTTTGCTCTTCTATTATAATATACAAGAGGGTTACGACGGCAAAAATGCAGGTAGTTGCAGCAGCAGCTGCTCCCGTATCGTTGAAGATAAAGGCAACAATGCTGGCAACCGCTATGCCCATTAACCCCGAAGTGAGACAGGGATAATCGCCTTTTATCTTCTTTAAGATACCAGCCGGTCGAATTATTAAAATGGGGAAAATCACCAATACCGCTATCAAGACCCTCGTCCAGAAAGTGTACCTGGTTCCCTTGACATTCATGGCAAACTTGCGTTGAATTATCTTTAATCCCTCACTTAAGCCTCCTTTTCGAATTAGGGTGATGGCCTTCCCCAGATGGGATGGGGGCGATATCCCGAATAAATCGAGGAATATAAGGAATGCAAGAGCAATGATTACCGCAAGGGCGATGAAGAGAATCAATTTCAAAGATATCTTGCGCTTCAGAAGCCCAAAATAGGTGGTAAGATATCCCACAACTGCGGCTATGGCTCCTCCGACATTGGTCCCCAGAGCTGGATGCCCGAATATGACTACCAGGCACAGAAAGGTCAGCCCAGCTAGCTTTACATGGGATTTTCGAGTAAAATTTGGTATCTCCAGGAGCGCGGTAATTCCAGCGATGCTTGAACCGATTAAAATCCCCATGCATTCGTTGCCTATACCGTAGAATCGTGCCCCGATAATGGGGCAATATCCTATTATCGAACGCTGCATGAGATGAGATCCCGTGAGCACATCCAGCAAAAGCACGCCTGAAGTGAGCAAGGTTATGAAGATGATAGGTGAAAGGGCTCTCCTTCCAGACCTGCCTGTCGGCAGACACGGCAACAAACTTATTAACACAACCACCGCACTTCCCAGGAAGGCCAAAATCATAGTCAAAGCGAGAGAAGAATAGATCGAAAAAGGCAAAAAAAGCAAGGTGACAGGGACACAGATAAGCCACAGCAACAGAAATTGCAGAGCTCTGAGTCGCTTGCGAGTCGTACCCATAAGCAAAAGTATGGTGGAGATGATCAGAACGAGTGCGATGGTGGTAACGTACATTTTTAGTGCGGGGACGCGAATTTTAGACCTATTGAATATTCGCTCATTGAGGGAGAGCAAATAGGAAATGGGTTGGTCTTGTGGTTCCGATTGGAGAGGGCATCCCAACATTTCGCTGGAAATTTTGGCTTCGAGGTATGAAAGTATGGTCGGGGTAATGTCGATGTTGCTCACAATTCCATGGCTTCTCGTGGTTTCAGAGGTGAGTACCCCCGGCTTTATGCCTCCCCCAGCCACGATGATGGGTGTGAGACTATTGCCCTCCTTGATCATCTCAATCGGTGGGGTGGGTGTAACCACAATGATGAGGGTCTTGCCCAGGTCAATCCGCGAGATTAGCCTCCCGATGAACTCATCTGCTCGCTTTAAAGCGGATTTTCTCTCACTGGATACCTTCCAATCCATGAGCAGTGGGGAGCAGGCATTGACCCGCGATGTGTCGCCCGTCTCTATCGCCAGAAAATCGACTTTTCTCAAGAGATGAAGGGATTTGGAAAGGAGAACATCGTAGTCCGTTTGCCAACCACCTGGGCTCATGGGATTTTTTCGAAGAATATTCCGTCCAACATCCCCAAAAGGAGTTCTCCCCAGCTGATCCATGGATATTAAGGATATCTCTCGATGGAATTCTTGATCCACATCGGCGTTTCCGAGGACACCCGCTTTGAGCTTCGCCTCCTTCAATGCCGTCCCCAAACTTCCTGGAAAAATATTCCAAGGAAGTCTTGCGTTTTGGCGGGAAATCTTGGCAATGGTCAAAGTGACTACTCCATCTGGCGGGGGTTTTATCCCCGTCCGCTGCCAGAAGATTTCACCGGTGGGATTTGTTTCATAAACCTCAGAGGAATTGAAGGCTAAACCCCCAAGGGCTCCGCCTTCCGCTTTCGCTCCCGCTCCAATGGAAAGATAATTGTTAGTAGGGGATATCCTCGAAGCCGTCCTGGTGTTCATCAATCCCATGGCGCCTTTTTCGATCAGCCCATGGAGATGGATTAAATCACGGTGGCTTAAATCCTCGATGCCAACCCCATCGATGACAATGAGAATGACCTTTCTGCTCTCTCTTGCCTCTGTCCTCACGGGGCAGAACAGGGAGAATAATCCAATAACCAGAAAAACTGGGATAAAAAAGAGGCAATTTCTCCTCAATTTGGTGGTCATTTCTCTCCCAGCCCTTGCGCTGATATCGTCAGCTTTTTTCACAAATATATCGCATGGTTTCTATGGCTTGATCTATATCCTCCATTGTGTTAAAGTATCCCATGCTGAATCTCACTGCCCCAAGCCCCTCTGTGCCAATGGTCCTATGAGCATCTGGTGCGCAGTGTAGCCCAGACCGAACTGTAATATCGAAGGCCTGATCCAAAATGAACTCCACTTCGTGAGGGTTCATTCCCTCCACATTCAAGGAAACCACCGGTGCTCTCTCCTCACCGGCCTGTGGTCCATAGAGTTTAATCCGGGGCATTTTCCTCAATCCCTCCAATAAATGAAGAGTAAGATCCCTCTCCAAATCATGGATGCTTTGAAGTCCTATATCTCGAATGAATTTTAAGCTCGCTCCCAAACCGGCGATCCCGGGCGTATTTGGGGTTCCCGCCTCGTATCTCTCCGGCCGGATGCGCGGCTGAAATGGGTCATCGGAATATCCGCCAGTGCCTCCCTGTTTTAGCTCCTTGAGATCGATATCGGGGTTTATATAAAGACCACCCGTGCCTTGAGGTCCCAAAAGCCCTTTATGCCCACAAAAGGCCAAAAGATCGATGTTCATGTCTTGAACGTCTATAGGGAAGATCCCAGCAGTTTGAGCTGCGTCGACCATGAAAAAAATGGCCTTTCCCCGCGCGATTTCCCCAACGTCCTCGATGGGCATCAGTGTTCCCGTGACGTTTGAGGCATGGGTCATCACGATGAGTTTAGTATCGTGTGAGATGGAGTCCCGGAGATCATCGAGGTCAAGATGGCCCTTATGAGAGCACTTTATCTTCGTGACCTTGATCCCTTGTGCTTCTAAATCCTTTAAGGGTCTGGTCACGGCATTGTGCTCCATGCTCGTGGTGATGACATTGTCGCCGGGCTTAAGGAGCCCCTTGAGTCCCAAGTTTATGGCTTCGGTGGCATTGAGAGTGAAAACTATGTTTGCGGGATCTTTGACGTTGAAAAGCTCGGCTAAAAGCTCCCGCGTTTCTAGAATGACCCGGCTCGCTGCGAGTGCCATTTTATGAGCCCCTCGGCCCGGGCTCCCCGCCCGCTTGAAACATTCCTCGATTGCTTCCATCACTGGCTTCGGTTTGGGATAGGAGGTTGCGGCGTTGTCCAGATATATCATCTAACTCCTCTCCTCTTCAATGCCTAAAATTATACCCCACCGAGGGCGGTGGGGTATAGATTATTATACCTTCGATGAATGCCTTCGCATCTCCGCTTGCTTTCGATTATTGCACGGGGATCCTTTGCATTATCAGTTTGTAGATCCTCTCAAGCTCATCAATGGATTTGAATTCTATCTCGATTTTTCCCTTCTTTTGAGCCATCTTCACTCTAACCCTGGCGGAAAGCGTCTCGCTCAAGTTTTTGGCGATCGTTTTAAAAGCCTTTGGCTGAAGAACCCTGCGATGCTTGGCGCCGGACATTTGCCAGAGTCGTACCATGTTCTCAGTTTGCCTCACGGAAAGCCCTTCAGCCACAACTCGCTTGGCCAATTTTTTCTGCTGCTCCGGATCCTCCAAGGAAAGAAGGGCACGAGCATGACCAGAAGAGATATCTCCGTCGGTAATGAGCTGTTTTATCTCATCGGGCAATTGTAAGAGGCGTAGCGTATTGGTGATGGCAACGCGACTTCTCCCAACACGGTTCGCCAGCTCTCCTTGAGTGATGTTGTATTGCTCAATGAGTTGGCGGTAAGCCATGGCTTCCTCTATGGCGTTTAGATCCTCTCGCTGCAGGTTCTCGATGAGCGAAATCTCCAGAGACTCCGTATCCGTCGATTCTTTGATCACCGCGGGAATGGTGGTGAGCCCCGCTTCCTTGGCAGCTTTCCATCTTCTTTCTCCGGCTACAAGCTCGAAGCCGTCGCTCTTGGGTCTTACCACCACGGGTTGAACGAGACCGAATTCCTTTATTGAGGCAACGAGCTCCTCAAAAGCTTGGGGGTCGAATTGCTTTCGAGGTTGATTCGGGTTTGGAGAGATATTCTCCACGGGAATCTCCTCAGCCCAAACCCCCTCCTCTTCCTGGCCTAAGGTAGAAATGAGTGCGCTCAAGCCTCGCCCCAATCCTCGTTTAACCACGTTGCATCACTTCCTTTGCAAAATTTTTGTAGGCTTCGGCTCCCTTAGATGTAGCATCATAAACGGTGATGGGTTGACCATAACTGGGAGCCTCGCTCAACCTCACCGTCCGGGGAATGATGGTGTTATAGACTTTATCTTGGAAAAACTTTACAACCTCATCAACGACCTGCTGAGATAATTTGGTTCGGATGTCGTGCATGGTCATGAGAACCCCCGCGATCTCCAAATCGTGATTCAGGTGAGTTTTCACCAGCCTTATGCTTTCTAACAATTTGCTCAGTCCCTCTAGAGCATAATATTCGCATTGAATGGGGATTATGATTTCGCCTGCAGCCGTAAGGGCATTTATGGTTAGGAGGCCCAAAGAGGGAGGACAATCGATGATGATGTAATCAAATTTTTCCCTTATGGGTTCAATGGCCTTCTTTAGTCTGCACTCACGAGAGATGGATGAAACCAGTTCTATCTCCGCTCCCGCCAGCTGAAGAGTGGCAGGAATTGCAAACAAATGTTCGATATCGGTCTTTTCTATGAGTTCTCCAAGGGACTTATCTTCAACTAGAGCATTGTAGATACAATATTTTCGCTCAATTTTATCTAACCCCACACCGCTTGTGGCATTACCTTGAGGATCGATATCTATGAGTAGAACTTTGTACCCTGATTGCGCGAGGCACGCGCTTAAATTAACTGCGGTGGTGCTTTTCCCCACCCCTCCTTTTTGATTGGCAATAGCGAAAATTTTAGATTTCCGGAGAGAGGATTTTTCGCGGAATTGAAGATCCTTTGGGGTCTCAGCTAACTCGGGGGTTTTGATATGCACACCTTCTCTGACCCTTGCTGCAGATTTTGCTTCTTTTCTGCGTCTAAAGATTTCTAGTACCATATCCAAAACTATTATTCTTTATCGCATTCAAAATTCCTTTTTTAAAAACGAAATTTTTTGAAATTTTTTGCTGCAAAAACCCAGTGGTCTCTTAGTGGGTATTCCTGTCCTCCGTGGATATCGGTCTGCGGTGGGCATTGCTTTTTTGGTTAGAACCAGATACCTTTGTGCGTTCAAGAAGGGTATGGCTATATCCATCACCTTCTCAACTTCTCCACCCAATATGGAAGCTGCCCTTTGGGAGACTTCTAGCTCATTTTTAAGCTTCTGACTCTTTTGGGCTATGAAGTATCCTCCTATTTTGAGGAGAGGAAGGGTGTACTCCATAAGGGCGGGAAGGGAGGAGACGGCTCTCGCCAAAACTATATCAAAGGATTCTCTAACTTTTTCCTTTCTCGCGAATTCTTCAGCTCGGAGACAAACAACCTGGGAGTCCTCAAGCTTCAGCGCTTCAACCATATATATGAGGAATTGCGCTCTTCTTTTTGAAGAATCAAGGAGCGTCAATTCAATTTTGGGTCTAGCGATCTTTATGGGGAGACCGGGAAAACCAGCTCCGGTTCCCACATCAACCACCTTGGAGTAACCCTCAATTTTATCGCTGACCAGGCAGCTTAGAGAATCCAAAAAGTGCTTAACCACTATATCACGATCATCCTTAAGACTAGTGAGATTAACCCGCCTATTCCATTTCTTTAACTCATCAAGGTAAAATAGGAAAGCGTTCACCCGTTGAGGAGTGAGGGCGACCCCAAAAATTCTTGCTCCTTCAATGAGTATTTCTTCGATTCCCTTCATTCTAGCTTCCCTCTCTCTGCGATTAGAGGCGATTTAAACTGCATTTCGCCTCAGAAAAAGAGCAGGTAGTTCCACGTGGAACTCGGTTGAATAAATGCATTTTAGGGGTGCTATGCCAAAATTTCTTGGAACGAGAATTTTTGTCACAATCTCCTTTGGCATTGGGATGGTCTTAGGTTTACATCTTAGACATTCGAGTGGTGTCAACTCATCTTGTTAATAATACATTTAACCTTTTAACTCTTAACACCTAACCCTTAACTGGACTATAAACAAGTCAAGCTGATACACCTTAATCCTTTACCTTTTCATGCTTCGGATATATCGTTACTCTCCTATAAGGTTCTTCTCCATCGCTCCTAGTCTCAATGTCTGGATAATCGTGAAGTATGGAATGTATTATCTTGCGTTCATAAGCGGTCATGGGTCTTAGGGTTACCGCCTTACCCGTGGCTGTGGCTTTCTCCGCCATTTTTCTGGCCAATTCTTCAAGTCCTTTCTTCCTTCGCGCTCTATATTTTTCAATATCCAGTATGATGTACTTTCGGTGGAAAGCTCCTTTATTTGCCACAGTGTTGAGGAGAAACTGCATAGCATCGAGCGTTTTTCCACGGCGACCGATTAATGGTCCCATGCCTTCCCCTTCGATGTTTATGAGCATGTGGTCCTCTTCTTCGATGGGATTCACAGCCGCCTCAATTTTCATTTCCCGGAGAACGTCTCTGAGGAAATCTATTCCTCTGCTTACCCTCCTGTCCCTTATGGCCAGCTTAACTTTTACCCCAACTTCCCCCTCATTCTCGCTCAAAACTTCTATTTCTACATCCTTCCTGCTTTCACCGATATCCTTTAAGGCTTTTTCGATCGCCTCCTCGGTGGATGCTCCCTCAGCCTCGATGACTCGGTTCATTTCTACCCTCCTAATTAAACCCTCTCCTTGTCCCGGGAGGGTAATTCCTTCGCCTTTGAAGGCAGAACTGGAGTGGATTCAACTCTCAACGTCAAATACTGCTGAATTACGGTCAAAACGTTAAAGGTAACCCAGTACAATAAAACTCCGGCCGGTAGCCGTAATGCTATCAAGCCCATGAATAAGGACATAAAGGTCATCATCTTTTCCTGTTGAGGATCGGTGCCCATGGTCTTCGAAGAAAGATAGGTCGATACGACGATTAATACGACCAGAATAAAATAGGGATCAGGTTTACTTAAGTTTGTGAGCCACAAAAAACCAGCTTGGGCTAGCTCTTTATTTACTGAAAGCATTCTAAATAACGCGATAAAGATGGGAAGCTGCAGGAGGAGGGGCAAACAACCGCTTAATGGGTTAACCTTATGTTCAGAATAAAATTTCATCAATTCTTTTTGCAGTTTTTCTTTATCGTGTTTGTATTTCTCCTGAATCTTCTTTAGCTTAGGTTGCAATCTTTGAAGTTCCTGTGCTGACTTAACCTGCTTAATGGTCAAGGGAAGCAAAGCCACCTTTACGGCGACCGTAAGCAAAATTATAGCCAGACCATAACTGTGAACATAGCCATAAAAAAATTTAAGAGCTTCCAACAATATTTTTTCTATGGGCTCTAATATTGCACCCAATTATCGTGTTTCCCCTTTCATTTGACTGGGTCATAACCTCCCGGAGAGAATGGATGGCAGCGTAGGACTCGACTTATGGAAAGGAATAATCCCCTGCATAGTCCATATCTCTCTATCGCTTGAATAGCATATTGGGAACAACTCGGATAAAACCGGCAGACAGGAGGCAAATATCTTGAAATGAATCTTCTATATCCTTTTATCAACAAAAGAATGAGTATCTTCATTTCCTCGTTAAAAGGTTGGCCTCCCCAGAGATGCTCATGAGAATTTGCTCTACCTCTTCGAAGGTTTTCTCCTTGAGAGGTTGATGGGCAATCACGATTAAATCATAGCATTTTTTAAATTTTTCTTCATTTGTTCTGTATGCTTCTCTAAGGAGACGCTTCAATCTATTACGAGCCGCCGCTTTCCCTATTCTGCCACTGATGCAAAAGGCTATTCGGTTTCCCCCGCTATTCTCCCTTTTGAGAAACCTTATGGTCAAGTACCTATTTGAAGCCTTCAATCCATACTTATATATCCCTTTGAAGTCCCTGAGCGAAGAGAGAGTGGTTTTCCTCACCATAATCACCGAGGATCATGCGGAAAGTCGTTGTCTATTTTTTCTCCTCCGGTTGGCGATGATTTTTCTTCCCGCTTTTGTGCACATTCGGATTCTAAATCCATGTTTCCTTTTTCTTTTCCTTATCTTCGGCTGATAAGTTCTCTTCATAAAAATGCTCCTGAGCTCGTAAAAGAATAGGGTTATTATAACGGGGGGCATGGTCGGTGTCAAGGAAACCACCGCCTTCTTTTTCGAACAAATGTTCGATTTTAAAAATGGAATGAATGGTAACGTAAACTATTGTGTGTAAATTCTTTTAATAGAAATATTTAGGGTGTA
>JASEGB010000012.1:0-48840 GCA_030018275.1 Actinomycetota bacterium
CCTTCCTGATGCCCGTAGAGGACGTGTTCTCCATCACCGGAAGGGGAACCGTGGTCACCGGAAGAGTGGAGAGGGGAAGGATAAAGGTCGGAGATGAGGTGGAGATCGTGGGCATGAGGCCATCGGTGAAGAAGACCGTGGCCACAGGTCTTGAGATGTTCAGGAAGATATTGGATGAGGCCGTCGCCGGGGACAGCATCGGGGTCCTCTTAAGGGGCATCGCCAAGACCGAGGTGGAGAGGGGCCAGGTCTTAGCCCAACCGGGCTCCATCACCCCGCACACCAAGTTCAAGGCCCAAGTCTATGCCCTGACCAAGGAGGAGGGGGGAAGGCACACCCCCTTCTTCACCGGATACCGTCCCCAGTTCTACTTCAGGACCACCGATGTCACAGGTGTGGTCACTCTGCCAACCGGCGTGGAGATGGTCATGCCCGGGGATAACGTGGAGCTGGAGATAGAGCTCATCACACCCATAGCCATGGAGGAGGGACTGCGCTTCGCCATAAGGGAGGGGGGAAGAACGGTCGGTGCGGGCACGGTGACCAAGATATTGGCCTAAATAGTTCACCGTTCACAGTTCACGGCAAGGTTAAAGGATTTCCATGAATCATGAACCGTGAACCATCAACTAACATAGGGGATATCCATGAAGACCCAAAAAATAAGAATAAGACTAAAAGCACATGATCATGAAATAGTCGATCAATCGGCAAAAAAAATAGTGGATACCGTGAGGAGGACGGGAGCCAGGATTTCGGGTCCAATTCCTCTTCCTACGGAACGTAGTCTTTATTGTGTGCTTCGATCTCCTCATGTGCACAAGGATTCTCGAGAGCAGTTTGAGGTGAGGATTCACAAAAGGCTCATTGACATTTTGGATCCCACACCTAAGACGGTGGATTCGCTGATGAGGCTAGATTTGCCAGCGGGTGTGGATATAGAAATTAAACTGTAAAGTCTGAATGAGGTGCGAAATTGATGAGGGGGATTTTGGGAAAGAAATTGGGGATGACCCAAATTTTTAAAGAGAATAAAGCGGTGCCCGTAACCGTGGTAGAAGCGGGACCTTGTGTGGTCACTCAAGTGAAAACGAAGGAAAAGGATGGATATTCTGCCATCCAAATCGGCTTTGATGAGATTAAGGAAAAACACCTTAATGCGCCACTTAAAGGACACTTTGCCAGGGCAAAGGTTTCCCCCCAAAAATATCTGGCCGAAGTGACTATTGCAGAAGGTGAAGATTACAAGGTGGGTCAAGTTCTCACGGTGGATATCTTTTCCGAGGGAGAAAGAATAGACGTCACCGGTATCTCCAAGGGTAAGGGTTTTGCAGGTGTCATGAAGAGATGGGGATTTAAAGGAGGTCCTGCCTCTCACGGTTCGCGTTTCCACAGGGCACCGGGTTCCATTGGAGCATGTGCCGATCCCTCAAGAGTTTTTAAGGGAAAGAAGATGCCTGGTCACATGGGTAATGAGAGAGTCACGGTACAAAATTTAGAGGTTGCTAAGGTGGATCCGGATCAAAATCTTTTACTCCTCAGAGGGAGCATACCCGGAGCCGTGGGTAGCTTGGTTATAATCAAGGAATCAGTGAAGGCGAAGGGAAAATCCGCCAAAAGGGGTAAACATGCTTAAATTACCGGTTCTGAGTGCTAGGGGAAAGAAGATAGACGAGGTTGAACTCAACTCCCAAATTTTCGAATGTGAGGTCAATGAACCCCTTCTTCATCAGGTCATCAGGTCTCAGTGTGCAGCCATGCGAAGTGGAACGGCTTCAACCAAAACCAGAAATGAGGTTCGGGGAGGGGGCGCCAAACCTCGGCGTCAAAAGGGAACTGGTCGGGCAAGAGCTGGGACTATCCGTTCTCCCTTGTGGCGGGGAGGAGGGGTCGTCTTTGGTCCTAAGCCCAGAGATTATTCTTTTTCGGTGCCCAAGAAGGTTAAAAAACTTGCTCTGAAATCGGCTTTGAGTGCGAAAGCCAGGGATTCGGAACTCATAATTTTGGATCATTTCAAGCTCAAACAGCCCAAGACTAAAGAGGCCGTAAAGGTATTAAAAAATCTTAAGATCACAAAGAAGACGACGGTTGTGGTCACAGAAAGGAATGAGGAAGTAAACAGGGCTATACGGAATATTTCTTATGTGAGGGTAATAGAGGTCTCAGAGGTCAATCCATATAACGTCCTCGATAACGATGTTTTAATTCTGACGCGAGATGCCTTGAACCGATTAACGGAGGTGCTTCAGTAGATGAAGGATTCCAGGGATATCATCATTCGACCCGTCGTCTCTGAGAAAAGTTACAAACTGATTGAGCAAAATAAGTATACTTTTGAAGTCCATCCAACGGCTAACAAGAGCGAGATTCGCAAGGCGATTGAAGATATTTTCAAAGTCACCGTGGTTGATGTGAACACCATCCCCGTCAAGGGGAAGCTTAGGAGACGGGGGTATACTTTCGGAAGGCAAAGGAATTGGAAGAAAGCCATTATTACGCTCAAGGAAGGCGACCGCATAGAACTCTTTGAAGGCGCCTAACGGTTAAGGTCACAGACCCGTTGGCTAGTTAGCTAGTTAGCTGGTTGGCTAGAAAAATTAAACAAGCAAACTAGGATGGTGGGGGATAAAAATGGGAGTCAAAAAGTATAAACCTACATCTCCAGGTAGAAGATTTACCATAGTCTCCGATTTTCAGGAGATAACTAAGGAGAAGCCGGAGAAGTCTCTTACCGCTCCTCTTTCAAAGAAGGCTGGGAGGAATGTTCATGGTCGAATAACAACTCGACACAAGGGGGGCGGTCACAAGAGGAGATATAGGATTATTGATTTCAAGAGAGATAAGGATGGAATTCCCGCAAAAGTCGTAGCCATCGAGTACGATCCAAATAGATCTGCTCGAATAGCTCTATTACATTATGCGGATGGCGAGAAGAGATATATCCTTGCCCCTCAAAATCTTAAAATTGGGGACGAGGTTATGTCCGGATTAGATGCGGATATAAAACCGGGAAATGCTCTACCACTTCATAAAATTCCCGTGGGAACAAGCGTTCACAATATTGAAATTTATCCTGGGAAAGGAGCCCAGTTGGCACGCTCTGCGGGTACCTTTGCTCAGATAGTTGCCAAGGAGGAGGATTATGCTCAATTAAAGCTTCCCTCTGGGGAGGTGAGGATGATCCGCCAGAGTTGCCGAGCTACCATTGGCGAGATGGGTAATGTGGAGCATGAGATCGTATCCTTGGGAAAAGCTGGGCGTAGTAGATGGTTGGGTAAAAGACCCGCCGTTCGTGGAAGCGCCATGAACCCCGTGGATCATCCCCATGGTGGTGGGGAGGGGAAAGCCCCCATTGGTCGCCAACCCGTAACTCCTTGGGGGAAGCCGACACTGGGATATAAAACCAGAAAGAAAAAGCCCTCAGATAAATACATCATTCGGAGGAGAAAGGGGTAATTTGAGGGGGAGAATATGGCTAGATCGCGGAAGAAGGGGTCTTATATAGACCCCAAGCTCTTGAGGAAAATCAAAGAGATGAACGAGAGGGGCGAGAAAAGGGTGATAAAGACCTGGTCTCGGGATTCTGATATCATTTCCGAAATGGTTGGCCACACCATCGCCGTTCACGATGGTAGGAAACACGTCCCAATTTATATAACGGAGAGTATGATCGGACATAAGTTGGGTGAGTTCGCACCTACGAGGATCTTTAGAACCCATGGAGCTCATACTGAAAGATCCACGGCCATCAGATAACCGTTGTTCGTTCACCGTATACCGTTCACGGTATTTTAAAAATTTTCGGTGAACGGTGAACTGTGAACCAAATTTGGAGGGGGTTAAGGTGCCGGCTAAACCGGTAATTGAAGAGATCCCAAAGGCTAGAGCCGTTGCGAAGTATATCCGAGTAGGTCCTAGAAAGGCTCGACAGGTAGTTGATTTGATCAGAGGTAAACCCGTTGAGGAGGCTTTGACAATCCTTCAATTTTGCCCCAAAGCTGCAGCAAAAATAGTTTCAAAGGTTGTGAATTCAGCCGTGGCAAATGCGGAAAGAAACTTGCATTTAAGGAGGGTCAATTTGTATATTTCTGAGGCCTATGTTGACCAGGGTCCAGCCCTTAAGAGATATCGACCAAGGGCTATGGGTAGAGTGGCGATGATTCGAAGAAAAACCAGCCATATCACCATAGTTGTCCAGGAGCGTGAGGAGGTACCGAGACGTGGGGCAAAAGGTTAATCCCATAGGTTTAAGACTGGGAATAATTGAAAATTGGAAGTCTCGCTGGTTCGCCAGCAAGGACTATGCAAAAGCTCTGGGGGAAGATCTGAAAATACGCCAGCATATCCTGGGGAAGTTGTCTCGAGCTGGCATTTCTAAGATCGAGATAGAGCGGGCTGGAGGTAGGGTTAAGATCGATATCCATACGGCGAGACCAGGTATTGTCATAGGCAGGAAGGGCTCTGAAGTGGAACTCCTTCGGGCGGATTTGGAAAAGATAATCGGAAAGCAGATTCAGATAAATATCCAGGAAGTCAGAGCACCTGAACTGGATGCAACCCTTGTGGCTCAGAGTATAGCAGAGCAGCTCGAAGCTCGAGTTTCCTTCAGAAGAGCCATGAAAAAAGCCGTAACGGCTGCCATGAGAGTTGGTGCTCAGGGTGTCAAAGTTTCGTGCTCGGGAAGATTGGGTGGAGCGGAGATGGCGAGAACGGAGTGGTATCGCGAGGGAAGAGTACCCCTCCATACTTTACGTGCGAGTATCGACTATGGTTTTGCAGAAGCCCATACCACCTTTGGACTCATCGGTGTGAAGGTTTGGATTTATAAGGGAGAAATTTTACCCTATGCTGCGGAAGAAGAAGAGGAAGTGAAGGAAGTGGAGCCCGAGAAGGAGGAAGCGGTCGAAGAGGTACCAGCAAAGTCAGCGTCTGAGGAGAAGGAAACCAGGAAGAAGGAAACCAAGAAGAAAAAGAGGGAATCAACGAAAGAGGAGGCATAGATGCTTCTACCGCGGAGAGTAAAGCATCGCAAGGTTCAAAGAGGGAGAATGAAGGGGAGGGCAAAGGGAGGCACGGTCGTACATTTCGGTGATTTCGGCCTCCAAGCTTTGGAACCAGGCTGGATAACGAATCGACAAATCGAAGCCGCCCGAATCGCTTTGACAAGGTATATAAGGCGAGGGGGTAAGGTTTGGATCAACATCTTTCCTGACAAACCAGTGACGGAGAAACCTGCTGAAACCAGAATGGGTAAAGGCAAGGGATCGCCTGAGCACTGGGTGGCTGTGGTCAAGCCCGGGAAAATTATGTTTGAACTTGCCGGGGTTAGCGAGGATGTGGCGACCGAGGCCATGCGATTGGCTTCACATAAACTCCCCATCAAAACTAGAATGGTAAAGCGCGAGGAATGGGGTGGTGAGCGTGAAGGCTAAAGATATTCGTGAGCTCTCAGATGAAGAGTTGGGACAAAAATTGAGTGAGGCAAAGGCCGAACTATTTAATCTTCGATTCCAATTAGCCACCGGTCAGCTCGATAATCCCATGAAAATAGGGGAAGTGCGAAGAAATATAGCCCGAATTAAAACCATCAAAAGGGAAAGAGAACTAGCAAATCAGTCGATGGTCGATAGCTCATAGTCGATTGTTAAAAACGCCAACTATGGATCATGGATTAATTGACCATGGGCTTACTATTGACGGATTTTGGAGGTAACCATGGAAAATCGAGGCAGGAGAAAGGTGAGAGTCGGGAAGGTTGTAAGTGATAAGATGGATAAGACCATTGTTGTCGCCGTCGAATCTATTGTGCGGCATCCACTATATAAAAAGATCATGAGACGAACGACTAAATTCAAAGCTCACGATGAAAACAACGAGTGTCGTGTGGGAGATGTTGTGAAAATAATGGAAACCCGACCCTTAAGCAAGGAAAAAAGGTGGCGTGTGGTTTCCATTTTGGAGAAAGCCAAGTAATCTGTCGCAGGATGCAAGTCGCCGATCCTTAAGAAAAATTAAACCTGTAACATGCGACGGGTGACCTGCGGCGAGGGAGTTAGGATGATTCAGCAGGAAACAAAGGTCAAGGTCGCGGATAATACCGGAGCCAAAGAAATACAGTGCATTAGGGTCCTTGGATCAGCCCGAAGATATGCCCGGGTTGGAGATATCATAGTGGGAAGTGTAAAGGATGCAATTCCCGGGGGAGCCGTGAAGAAAGGTGAAATCGTACAAGCTGTGGTGGTCCGGACCAGAAAGGAGATCAGGCGCCCCGACGGTTCTTATGTCAAATTTGATGATAATGCGGCGGTGCTCATAAATGAACTCAAAAATCCTCGGGGTACAAGAATTTTTGGACCAGTGGCTCGAGAGTTGAGGGACAAAAACTTCATGAAGATTATCTCTTTAGCTCCCGAAGTCCTTTAATCGGTGAACGAGGAGAAAAAATGGCTAGGTTAAAAGCAAGAAAAGGCGATAAGGTGTTGGTGATAGCGGGCAAAGATAAGGGGAAAAAGGGAAAGATACTCGTCGCTTTACCCAAGAGAGAGCGGGTTATCGTGGAAGGTGTGAACGTGGTTAAAAGGCATACCCGTCCCACGCAGAGAAACCCTCAAGGAGGGATCATCGAGAAAGAGAGTGCAATTCACGTTTCTAATGTTCAACTAATATGTCCCAATTGTGGTCAACCCACTCGCATTGGCAAAAGAGAAATCTCAGAAGGTAAAAGGGTTAGAATTTGCAAGAAGTGCGGACAAGATATAGATAAAGTTTAGGTTTAGTTTTATGTTCACCGTTCACAATTTATGGAAAATAATTTTTAAAGGTGAATGGTACACGGTGAACTGTGAATGAACAATGGTGAACGTAATGAGGAGTAAAAATGGCGAAGGCAAAGACGAAAGAGAAGGTAAAAAGAGAGAAAAGGGAAACTGCTGAGAAAATAAGCGGAGAGCAAATCCCTAAGCTCAAGCGGAAGTATAAGGAAGAAATCGTGAGTGTCTTGATGAAGGAATTTAATTTTTCCAATCCCATGCAGGTCCCTCGCTTGGAGAAAATCATCATTAACATGGGTGTGGGAGAGGGTGCGAAGGATTCAAAAGCTATTGAGGCTGCAGCGAAGGATCTCGTAACCATAACCGGGCAGAAACCGATGATTACGCGTGCCAAGAAATCCATCGCTGGCTTTAAGATTCGCAAAGGGGTTCCCGTTGGCTGTAAAGTTACTCTTCGTGGCAATAAGATGTATGATTTTTTGGATCGACTTTTGACCACAGCTTTGCCCCGTATCAGAGATTTCCGTGGGCTCAATCGACGATCCTTTGATGGAAGGGGTAATTATACTTTTGGCGTTGATGAGCAGTTGATCTTTCCAGAAGTCGATTACGATAAAGTTACTAGGATTCAAGGAATGGATATCACTCTTGTAACCACGACTGGGGATGATGAATTGGCATATGCTCTGCTCAAACACTTTGGTCTACCTATTAGAGAGAAATAGGTTATTTGGGAGGAAAAATTGGCCCGTAAAGCACTTGTAGTTAAACAGCGCAAGAAGCAAAAATACAAAGTTCGGGAATATAACAGGTGTGTTAGATGCGGTAGATCCCGTGGCTATCTTAGGAAGTTCGGACTTTGCAGAATTTGCTTGAGAGAACTCGCTCACAAGGGGGAGGTCCCCGGGCTCATCAAAGCTAGTTGGTAAACCAGTAAGTTGGTTCACCGTTCACGGTTCACAGAAAACTTTTTAATACGGTGAACGGTGAACGATAAACGGTGGACGATTGGGGGTATTTGATATGGTGATGACTGATCCCATCGCTGATATGCTGACCAGGATTCGAAATGCAAATGTCGCTTATTATGACGTTGTGGAAATGCCCGCCTCAAAAGTGAAGATCGAAATCGCGAAGATACTCAAAAAAGAGGGTTATATAAAAGACTATGAAGTTGCAAAGGACAATAGCCACAATGTTCTTCGCATAAAAATGCATTATGGTCCCAATCGAGAGCGACCAATCACCGGAATTAAGAGGATAAGCAAGCCCGGTTTGAGGGTTTACGCTAAAAAAGATGAGATTCCAAGGGTACTCGGAGGGTTGGGGATTGCTATTATCTCCACTTCTAAAGGACTTATGACCGATAAACGGGCTAAGAAAGAAGGAGTGGGCGGAGAGGTCATCTGTTATGTTTGGTAGAAAGCAGCCCATAGCCAATAGCTCATAGTCGAGTTAAAAATAAGAAATAATACTATCGACCATCGATCATGGATTATCGACTGAATTGATGGAGGGTGAAATGTCAAGGGTTGGGAAGAAACCCATCATAATACCAGAGAGTGTGGAAGTTCAAATCGAGGGTTCCACGGTTAGGGTAAAAGGTCCCAAGGGGGAACTTAGCAAAACTTTCCCCAGTGCTCTGACGATAAAAAAGGAGGAGGATAAGATACTGGTCGAGAGACCATCCGATGACAGGTTGCATAAATCTCTCCACGGTTTAACCAGAACTTTAATTGCTAACATGATAACCGGGGTAAGCTCAGGATTTGAGAAGATCCTCGAGATAGAGGGCGTGGGCTATCGTGCTATTAGAAAGGGGGATCACCTGGAACTCCAGGTTGGTTTCTCCCACCCAGTAATCTTTCATAGACCGGAAGGTATTCAGATAGAGGTTCCCCATCCAACGAGGATCGTGGTTAAGGGAGCCGATAAGGAGATGGTTGGTGAAGTAGCTGCTCAAATAAGGGCTATCCGTAAGCCCGAGCCATACAAGGGGAAAGGGATCAGATACCTAGGTGAACACGTTCGAAGGAAAGTTGGTAAAACAGCCAAATAAAATCAGTTTATTTGTTGTTGGCAGGTTAGTTGTTAGTAAAAAATTACGAACAACGAACAATTAACAGCTAACAACGTAAAGTGGGGGGATTATGGAGACTGCTCGAAAAGTTTTAGCCAGGATAATGAGGCATAAAAGGATACGGAAGAAAATATTTGGCACAAGCGAGCGACCAAGACTTTCCGTTTATCGCAGTAATAAGAACATTTATGCGCAGATTATAGATGATATTCGGGGGATAACTCTGGCGAGTGCTTCAACATTTGACCCCGAGATTAGGGAAGGAATATCGCGTGGTGGAAATAAGGAAGCTGCTAAGCTGGTAGGGAATCTGATAGCAGAGCGAGCGCTAGCCAAGGGAATACGCGAGGCGGTTTTCGATCGTGGAGGATACCTTTATCATGGAAGGGTGAAGGCCTTGGCAGAGGCAGCACGCGAAGCGGGGCTCAAATTTTAGCCTCAGCTGAAGGTTGAAGGTTCAGGTTGAAGGTTGAAAGTCGAGGGGGTAAAAACAGTCGATGGTCGATGGGCAATAATTAACCAATAACGGTGAACGGTGAACGAAAAATGGTGAACCATTTAAGAGCAACGAACGGAGGTAGAGAGTGGTCCAAAAAATTGATCCGGATCAATTGGAGTTAAAAGAAAAGGTGGTCTTCATCAACCGTGTGGCCAAGGTAGTTAAGGGAGGTCGTAGATTCAATTTAAGCGCCTTGGTCGTAGTGGGTGATGGACAGGGACGTGTGGGTGTAGGTTTGGGTAAGGCAAGCGAAGTCCCCATGGCCATCTCTAAGGCCATTCAAAATGCAAAGAAAAACTTATTTGAGGTTCCTCTCGTGGGTAATACCATACCCTATGAAGTCATAGGATATTTTGGAGCTGGGAAGGTACTTTTGAAACCGGCGTCGGAGGGAACTGGAATCATTGCCGGGGGTCCGGTAAGAGCGCTACTCGATTTAGCAGGAGTAAAGGATGTTTTAACAAAATCCTTAGGTTCCAGTAATCCCATTAATACGGTGAAAGCAGCTGCGGAAGGTCTAAAGGGTTTAAAAAGACTCGAAGAAGTTGCCAAACTCCGAGGTAAATCGGTGGGTGCCATATTGCGGTCGGAGGCTAAAGGTGCCAAAGCTTAGAATCACTCAGGTGAAAAGCTTGGTCGGAAGATCGAAACACCAGAGGCTAACGATAAAAGCGCTTGGCTTAAAGCGAATCCGCCACAGTGTGGAACACGAGGACAAGCCCGAGATAAGAGGCATGATAAGAAAGATTAACCATCTAGTAAAGGTAGAGGAAATAGACTAGTCGCAAGGCATATTCTAGATATAGGCTAGACATAAATCGCCTATGGCAGATGAAGCTCCTTTTGCCAAACAGTTCTTAAGCAAAGGAATATTTTAAATTCTAAGCGCAAAGCACCAAATTCTAAACAATATTAAATGACCAAAATCCAAAGGTTCAAAAAAGAAGGAGATGACCCTATCCAAGAGTGTTTAGGATTTCAAAAATTTGGATTTTGGATTTGTTTAGGATTTAGGATTTCGAATTTAGGATTTGCGAACCAACTTTCTGGAATTATGTCTAGGGCACATTCTAGATATAATTACTGTGAACCGTGAAAGGTGAACCATGTAAGGGTGTAACCAAAGCTCGCGATTAATGGGGACGAGCGGCGGGAGTCGGGATACTTGGAGGATTTATAAATGAAACTACATGAACTTAGACCTGCGGAAGGATCCATAAAGAGCAGAAAGAGAGTAGGGCGAGGACGTGGATCGGGTTGCGGAAAGACATCGGGAAGAGGGACTAAGGGTCAAAAAGCTCGCTCGGGAGGAAGTATAAGACCTGGTTTTGAGGGAGGCCAAAATCCCTTACACTTAAGGCTACCCAAGCTACCGGGATTTAGAAATCTCTTCAAGCGGGAATATGCTATCGTTAATGTGGAAAACCTTAACGTATTTAAGGATAAATCCGTCATTGATCCCAAAGCATTACTTGAGAGGGGATTGATCAGAAAAAGGAATTTACCCGTGAAAATATTGGGTGAAGGAAAACTCTCTAAAGCCCTTACGGTTCGCGCTCATTCCTTCAGCAAAACGGCGGTTAAGAAGATAGAGGAAGCGGGAGGAAAAGCGGAGGTTGTTCAATGATCGAAGCCATCAGAAATGCCTTTAAAGTCCCTGACTTAAGGAGACGTATCTTATTCACCTTTGGTATTTTGGCGATTTATCGATTTGGCGCCCATGTACCCGTACCGGGTGTGGATGTTAGCGTCATTAGGGAGTTGTTCAAGCAAGGCGGCATATTGGGCTTTATGGATCTCTTTGCCGGGGGAGCACTTTCGGAATTTGCTGTTTTTGCTCTAGGAATAATGCCTTACATCACGGCGGCTATTATCATGGAACTCTTGACTGTGGTTATCCCCAAGGTTGAAGAATGGGCAAAGGAAGGGGAAATTGGACGAAGGAAGATAACCCAATGGACTCGATATCTAACCCTATTTTTATGCCTCGTTCAATCCATCGGTTTGACCTTCTTTTTCCAAGGTCAGTTGAAAATAGTCTTTCCCTTATTCACCAAATTTCTAATAGTCATAACTTTAACCACGGGGGCTATCATCATCATGTGGCTTGGTGAACTTATAACTCAAAAGGGCATTGGGAATGGCATGTCGTTACTCATTTTCATCAGCATAATTTCGCGCTTTCCTCAAGCCTCGATTGAAACCTTTCAAATAGTGAATCCTTTACTCATTATTCTGTTGGTGTTCATAATTTTGGCCATGATCGCTGCGATAATATTCACGGAAAGTGGTCAGCGGAGGATTCCGGTACAGTATGCGAAGAGGATCGTGGGCAGAAGGATTTACGGGGGACAAAGTACATACATTCCCCTTAAGATTAACTCCGCAGGGGTTATCCCCATCATCTTTGCTGCTTCTGTCCTGCTTTTTCCGGCAACCTTAGCTAGATTTTTCCCTGGTAAGTTTTTCAAAGTTTTGGCCGAAACCCTTAATCCCACTTCTCCTTTTTATCTTAGTTTGTTTGCTTTATTCATCATCTTTTTCACCTATTTTTATACGGCCATAATCTTTAATCCCATAGATATATCGGATAACATCAAAAAGTATGGAGGATTCATTCCGGGTGTAAGACCTGGAAAACCCACGGCATCATATCTCGATCGAATCTTGAGCAGAATTACTTTCCCCGGCTCTCTCTTCCTGGCTCTAATCGCTGTTCTGCCCACCATTTTCATGGCTCAACTCAATATACCATTTTTCAAGGAGTTCGGAGGCATTTCCATCCTAATTATAGTCGGTGTGGCTTTGGAGACTGTACGGCAGGTGGAAACGCATCTCATCATGAGACATTATGAAGGATTCCTGAAATAGCCGCATTGAACTTTCACTCCTTTGGAAAGGGAGCTTATGAATATCGTGATAGTGGGACCGCCTGGCGCGGGTAAGGGCACGCAAGCGATTATGATATCTGGAAGGTATGGTATCCCTCATATCTCAACCGGAGATATACTCCGGGAGGCAGTTAGTCACGGAACTCCCGCAGGCATGAAGGCAAAAAGGTATATGGATCGAGGCGAACTGGTGCCCGATGAAATAGTCATTGAAATCATAAAAGACCGTTTATCAAAGGATGATTGTGAACGAGGATTCATTCTAGATGGTTTCCCCAGGACAACAGTCCAGGCTGATGCCTTAAAGGCTGTACTTAAGGGAATGGAAAAGGGATTGGATTTGGTTTTAAATATCGATGTTGAGGAAGATGAGATAATTCGTCGTTTGAGCCTCAGACGTATATGTCAGCGTTGTGGCAAAGTATATCATTTAATTTACGACCCACCCAAGAAAAAAGGTATATGTGATGCATGTGAAAGCAAACTCCATCAGCGCAGCGATGATATGGTGGATACCATCGAGAATAGATTGCGGGTTTACCGAAGACAAACAGAGCCTTTGCTCTCGTATTATCGGAAGGCCGGATTACTTCAAACTGTAAAAGGAAAAAAATCCGCCCGTGAGGTATTCGAGGATATCTCAAGCCTCATAGATAGAACTTTGACCCGCCTGCCAAAGCCGTAAAACTTGGTTATTCCAAAGAAGAAGATGATAATCCGTAAATCCATAGAAGAAATCGAGATTATGCGTGAAGCAGGTCGCATTGTGGCTCAAACTCTGGAGGCGATAAAAAGGGCGGTCAAGCCGGAAATAAGCACCATTAAGCTGGATAAAATAGCCGAAGACTTCATAACGAAGAAGGGAGCAAAGCCGGCTTTTAAGGGATATCGAGGTTTTCCCGCCGCAATTTGTGTTTCGATAAATGAAGGGGTCGTCCATGGTATCCCCAGTTGTAGGAGGCTCAAGGAAGGAGATATCATAAGCATTGATATAGGCGTAGAATATAGGGGTTTTCATGGGGATGCGGCCATCACCCTACCCGTGGGAAGGGTTTCTTCAGAGGCTTCGAGATTAATAGAGATAGCTAAGAAGGCTTTACAAATGGGAATATCTCGGTGCGTTGTGGGAAATCACCTTTATGATATATCTCATGCTATTCAAACCGTTGCTGAAAAGGCAGGCTATTCAGTGGTGCGAGAATTTGTGGGGCATGGCATCGGGCGATCAATGCATGAGGATCCGCAAATCCCAAATTATGGTCACCCCGGAAAGGGTCCTCGTCTTGAGGAAGGCATGGTATTTGCCCTAGAGCCAATGGTGAACGCCGGTGGTCACGAGGTCGAAGTACTCCCTGATAAATGGGGAGTCGTCACTCGCGATCGTAGCTTATCAGCTCACTTTGAGCACACCGTAGCCATCACTAAGGTTGGTCCGTTGGTTCTGACGTCCTTATAGACTGTTCACTTGCTTTTTGCTATAATATGTTTTTACTATTGCGAAGGATGGCGATATGGTGAAGAAAGAAGAGGCTATCGAGATTGAGGGGAAGGTAATCGAAACTTTACCCAATGCGATGTTTCGAGTCGAACTCGAAAGTGGACATAAGGTTCTCGCTCACATTTCGGGCAAGATGAGGATGCATTACATTAAAATTCTTCCCGGGGATAGAGTGATTGTGGAACTCTCTCCCTACGACCTTAATCGGGGGAGAATTATCTATCGATTTAAATAAACCCGTCAAAAGTCAATAGTCAAGAGTCAAAAAGTGGAGAATTATTGACTTTTGACTAGTGAGTAAAATGAGCGATTGATTAGGCCGTACGGCCGATTGACTCGTAGAAAGAGAGCGAAGTAAAAGTGTAGTAGCTTTCCGGGGGAAAGCGATTGATAGAAGGAAGATGAATAATGAAGGTAAGACCATCGGTTAAAAAGATGTGTGAGAAATGCAAAATAATCAAGCGTAAGGGGAAGATCATCGTTATCTGCGAGAACCCTAGACATAAGCAACGGCAAGGCTAAACTAACCGTCGCAGGTGAAAGGATTTGCGACCAGGATAGGAGGTTAAAAGTGGCGAGAATTGCTGGTGTGGATCTGCCAAGGGAGAAAAGAATCGAGATTGCCCTAACCTACATCTATGGTATAGGTTTGCCCACTGCAAAGAGAATTTTGCAGGCCATTGGCATAAATCCGGATACTCGCGTTCGCAATCTTACCGAGAACGAGATAGCAAGCTTGAGGGAGCATATAGACAAGAATCTAAAGGTAGAGGGAGATTTACGACGTGAGGCTTCTCAAAATATAAGAAGGTTAATGGAAATTGGATGCTATCGAGGAATCCGACATAGAAGGGGTCTTCCGGTGAGGGGGCAAAGAACACATACAAATGCCCGCACCCGGAAAGGTCCCAGGAAAACCGTTGGAGTGAAGCGTAAGAAGTAGTTCACGGTTTACAGTTTATGGTTCATGGAAGATCAATGTTAAATAAGAAGGGAAATGGGGGAATTAGATGGCGAAGAAAAAAGGCATAAAGCGATTGAAGCGTAAGGAACGCAAAAATATTCCACATGGCATTGCCCATATTAAATCCACTTTCAATAATACCATCATTAACATCACCGATTTAGAGGGTAACACCATCGTTTGGGAGAGTGCCGGCACCGTAGGATTTAAGGGCACCAAAAAGAGCACCCCTTTCGCTGCTCAAGTGGCAGCCGAAACGGTTGCCAAGAAGGCTCGTGAGCATGGTATGGGAAAGGTAGATGTTCTAGTCAAGGGACCTGGAGCCGGTAGAGAAACTGCTATTAGAACACTTCAGGCAGCAGGTTTGGAAGTTTGCGGAATCATCGATGCGACTCCCGTTCCCCACAATGGTTGCCGACCTCGAAAGCGGAGAAGAGTTTAAAGGAGAAGATAAAATATGGCAAGATACATCAGTCCCCTGTGCAAAATATGCCGAAGGGAAAATGAGAAGCTCTTTTTGAAGGGTGAACGATGTCTCACTGACAAATGTGCCATGGAGAGGCGTCCATATCCCCCAGGTGAACATGGAAGAAGACGTCCTAAGGAGACCGAATACAGTCTTCAACTTCGGGAGAAGCAAAAAGCCAAGCGAATTTATGGAATCCTGGAAAATCAGTTCAAGAGGTACTACGATTTGGCTGCGGGAAGAAGGGGCATCACCGGAGAAAACCTCCTACGGCTTTTGGAATTGAGGATGGACAATGTAGTTTATCGTTTGGGTTTTGCAGCTTCAAGGAATGAAGCTCGACAAATGGTAAGGCACGGACATTTTATGGTCAATGGCAGGAAGGTTAATATTCCATCTTATCAGGTAAAACTGGGAGATGTGATTAGCGTTTGTGAGGGGAGGGAAATTGCAAGAATAAGAGAATGTGTACAATCTTCCACGAAACCTCTGGTGCCAGGCTGGCTGGAGGTCGATATCGAAAATCTCAAAGGAAAGGTTCTCTCCCTTCCTGAACGTGATCAAATTGATATTCCAGTCAATGAAAAACTCATAGTGGAGCTGTATTCCAAGTAATTTAAGTAGGTAGTTGTAATGTTTATGCACATTGGTAACACTTATATTATTGTTTGGGGCATCCTTCCGAGCGCTAGCTGCTGCGAGCCTACTCGCTGCTTAGCTTCGGTTGACTCGTTGGCTAGTTTGCCAGTTTGCTAGAATCAATTAGCAAACCAACTAACAAACCAGCAAACTAGGGTGAACGGTGAACGGTGAACCAGGTAAGAGTGTAACCAATGTCTGCAATTAATACAGGTAGTAGGTAGGGATGGGCATAATAGCAAAGCTTTATTTAGGGATAAAATCCAACTAAGCAGGGAGAGGGAAGATACATGCTAGACATACTTAAGCCTCAGATTAAGATGGAAGAGGTATCCGATCGTGTTGCAAGGTTTTCCCTAGAACCCTTGGAGCGAGGTTTTGGGTATACTTTGGGAAATTCCTTGCGCAGGGTACTACTCTCTTCACTTCCTGGAGCCGCCATAACTAGGATAAAGATAGAAGGCGTGGCTCACGAATTCTCGACCATCCCCGGGGTTCGAGAGGATGTCACCGAAATCATCCTCAATTTAAAGGACCTCGTTTTGAAGTCGCATTCAGAAGAACCGGCCACCCTGAGGTTGGGCGTTAAGGGTCCAAAGGAGGTTAGAGCGGGTGATATCATCGCTCCTCCAGAAGTGGAGATCGTCAACCCGAATCTTTATATTGCAAATCTTAACAGAAAAGGTCATCTGCAGATGGAAATGACCGTGGAGACCGGGAGGGGATACATCCCCGCGGAGCGCAACAAGAAACCATCGGATCCCATAGGGGTAATTCCCATTGATTCTCTATTTTCACCGGTAAAGAGGGTTTCATATACGGTGGAGGCAACGCGGGTGGGTTACAGAACCGACTATGACAAGCTCACCCTACAAGTGGAGACCAATGGAAGTATGTCTCCACAAGAAGCCATGAGCCTGGCGGCCAAAATCATCAACGAGCATATGAATCTATTCATGGAGCAAGCTCCCCAGAAAAAGAAAGCTCCCGTATTTGTGGTCAGCGAAACCGTTAAGGATACAGCCCTTACTTCACCCATAGAGGATCTTGATCTTTCGGTCCGTTCCTATAATTGCCTCAAGAAGCAGGGAATTCACAATTTAGAGCAGTTATTACAGTGCACTGAGGAAGACCTCTTAAACATCAGAAATTTTGGAGCTAAATCCATTGAAGAGGTCAAGGACAAGTTGGCTAAGCTGAATTTATCCTTAAAAGAGAGCGATTAAGGTGCGATGAGACATCGGAAGAAGACCAAAAAATTCGGTGCAAATGCCAGTCATAGGGAAGCAATTTTAAGAAACCTGGCGGCGGAGATTTTCAAACACGAGAGAATCAAGACCACTCAATTACGCGCCAAACAGGTCTGTCCCTTGGTTGACAAGATTGTTACCTTGGCCAAGAGGGGCAACTTCCAAGCACGCCGACAGGTACTCGCCATCGTCCAGGATAAAGAGCTCGTTCACAAAATCTTCTCTGAGATAGCTCCCCGCTTCAAAGAGCGGCAGGGTGGTTATACGCGTATTCTCAAATTGGGTCCCCGTCAGGGGGATGCTGCGCCCATGGTCTTAGTGGAGTTAGTATAAGTTCGAGGTTGAAGGTTTGGATAAGAATATTTTAGGGCAAAAGCAGGGCTTTTGCCTTATGTTTATTTACTTAAGAGGACCTCATGATTAAGGTATCCAACCTCACCTACATATACAATCCGGGGCGAAGGGATCAGATCATAGCCCTGCGTGATGTAAACTTAACCATACAACCCGGTGAATTTGTTGCCATCCTCGGATCCAACGGTTCTGGAAAATCAACTCTGGCAAAGCTCCTCAATGGACTCCTCATTCCCACCAGTGGAGAGGTAAGTGTGGAGAACCTATCCACTAACGACCCAGATAACCTCCGGAGAATCAGGCAGCTAGTGGGGATGATATTTCAAAATCCTGAGAACCAGATCGTGGCCACTATAGTCGAGGAAGATGTGGCTTTTGGACCGGAGAATCTGGGGCTTGCCCGCGATGAGATCCGGAGGAGGGTCGATCGGGCTCTGAGTTTGGTTCGCATGTCAAGATATGCTCGATACGAGCCCCATCTCCTTTCAGCGGGACAAAAGCAGCGGGTTGCTATCGCTGGAGTTCTGGCCATGATGCCAAAGTATTTAGTTTTAGACGAACCCACATCGATGCTCGATCCCCTGGGAAGGAAGGAGATAATTGACATTCTTAAGGGTCTTAACACTGAGCACGGGGTAACCGTGATACATATCACTCATTTTCCTGAAGAAGCTGTTTTCGCCCATCGGCTTCTGATAATGGAGGGTGGCAGGATAATCTCGGATGGAAGTCCTCGAGAAGTCTTCAGTGATGTACATGGGTTGAAGCACACTGGTGTTACCATCCCACCCATGACCGATTTGGCAAGAAGCCTGATTGAATTGGGCCTCAAAATACCTCAATCCATCCTCACCGTCGATGAAATGGTGGATGCGTTATGCTCATTGAATTGATCAATGTTGGCTTCACTTATCTGGAAGGTACTCCTTTGGCACAGAGAGCTTTGAGGGATGTGAGTTTGTCCATAGAGAAAGGCGAATTTGTGGGCATCATTGGACCGACGGGCTCTGGTAAATCCACCCTCATTCAGCTTTTTAATGGATTGCTAACTCCAGCTGAGGGAAAGGTCTTAATCGATGGGAGGGAGATCGGAAAGGATGGCATACCTTCCCACCTGGTGCGCCAAAAGATCGGACTCGTTTTCCAATTTCCAGAGAATCAACTCTTTGAGGAAACGGTCTTCGACGATATAGCCTTTGGACCTCGAAATCTTGGTTGTAGCGAATCCGAAGTCGAGCGAAGGGTAAGAAAAGCCCTTGAACTCGTGGAGCTCGATTTCAATCTCTTTAAGGATAGGTCTCCGTTCTCCTTGAGTGGTGGCGAGATGCGACGGGTGGCGATAGCTGGTGTATTGGCCATGGAGCCCGAAGCTCTCATCTTGGATGAACCCACTTCTGGACTGGATCCCAGAGGGCGGAAGGAGATAATGTCTCGCCTGGAATATCTGCATCATCTAGAGGGTCTGACCATCGTCCTGGTCACCCATAATATGGATGAAGTTGCTCACCTTGTGGATAGATTAATCGTGCTCAATGAGGGCAGTATTCTCTTGGATGATATCCCTCGAAAAATATTTTTGGAGGCGGTGACGCTTAAAAGGATTGGACTGGATATACCTCAGGTGACCTCTCTGGTCAGGGCTTTGAGAGATCAGGGGATAGACGTTCCTGTAGATGTATTTGAAGTGGAAGAGGCAAGGGATGCCATTTTTAAATATTTTAAGGAGAGGCGGAGATGAAGTCTTTGATACCCTTAAGCATGGGACAATATTATCCAGCGGATTCCGTTGTTCACGTCCTCGATCCCAGGGTAAAGATTTGCCTAATAATTTCATTAGCCGTGGTGATATTCGCCATCCAAAATCTTCTTGGATTCCTCATTCTTTTTCTCTTCTTGGCCTTCGTGGTTTTTCTCGGTCAGTTGCCTTGGGGCTGGATTTTACGCACGCTCAAACCCCTGCGCTTAATAATCATTTTTACCTTTGCAATGCACCTTTTATTCACGTCGGGAACAATTTTGATGAAGCTGGGTCCTTTAAGGATCACTCAGGAGGGACTTCAGATGGGAGTATTCATTTGTATCAGATTAATCCTACTTCTTTTGGGAACTTCGCTGCTCACTCTGACCACAACTCCCATTGAACTCACCGATGGATTGGAGTATCTGCTTAGTCCCTTCAGGAGATTAAAGATCCCCGCTCACGAGCTGGCCATGATGATGACCATTGCCTTAAGATTCATTCCTACACTGGTGATGGAAACCGATAAAATCATGAAGGCACAGATGGCACGAGGCGCGGATTTTGAATCCGGAAATATCTTAAGGCGCGCCAGGAGCTTTCTCCCCCTACTGATTCCCCTATTTGTTAGCGCCTTCCGCCGGGCGGATGAACTAGCCTTAGGGATGGAATCCAGATGTTACAGAGGGGGAGAGGGCAGAACTCGGCTAAAAGCTTTAGAAATGAGCGGAAAAGACTGGTTAGCTGGGATGGTAGCGTTACTGCTTCTCATAGTTTCGGTAACGATAGGACGGCTCTGAGAAGTGGAATGAGTCTAAAGGATACACTACACAATAATCATTTTTAATGTAGTGTCGGGGTTTATCCCCGACAATAAGGCGGGGGACGAGCCCCCGCACTACAATTATCGATGTAGGAGGTTTATCCATTTATCATGGAGGGGTGGTGTTTATCCCCGCCCAAAATGGGTGGACAACGCCCTGTTCTCTTGAGATGCACTCTCTAGGACGTCCCACAGAAATATGAGCTTAATCTCCATATAATTACCGTGAACGGTGAACCATGGAGTGATTCCGATGAGGAATATAAAATTAGTCATGGAATATAAGGGGACTAACTATCACGGATTTCAAAGGCAACCCAACTTACCCACGATTCAAGGGGAACTGGAGAAGACTTTGAGTCAAATCCTTCAGGAGAATATCGTGGTAAAATCCGCCGGACGTACCGATGCCGGAGTTCACGCTTTACACCAGGTGATCAACTTCCGCACCCGTTCTCAAATTCCTTTACTCCGACTCCAGCATTCCTTAAATTCTCTTCTACCTCGGGACATTGCGGTCAAAGAAGCCGAGGAGGTCGATGAATCCTTTGATGCTCGTCGCAACGCCACCTCTCGCGAATACAAATATTTCATCATGAATAAGGATCATCCCTCACCATTCTTTGCCGAATTTTCCCACTTCATTGCCAGCTCCTTAGATATCGATGCCATGCAGGAGGCGGCGAAACTTTTTTTGGGTACCCACGATTTTACGGCTTTTTGTGTGCAATCGGATATCCCCAAAAATCCCGTCCGGACGATCTTCGAAATATCCTGCAAAAAAGTTCACCATGACTTGCTTTGCATTAAGATTAAAGCCGACTCATTTCTACACAAGATGGTCCGCACCATCGTAGGAACTTTGATAAGGGTGGGATTGGGTAATTTAACCCTTGAGCAGGTGGCAGAAATCATGGAAAAGAAAGATCGAGACAGGGCTGGACCAACAGTACCCGCCAAAGGTCTTTTCCTGAGCAACATTTGCTACGATTAAAATCTTGAAATTTTTTCTGGTATTTGTCTCAGTTTGTTTATCGTACGGGAGCCATCACGCTGGGATCAACCGGTCGTGGTCGTTCATCCTTGAGTGAATAGAATTTCCAGTTCATTCCACGCTTGAAAGGAATCTTTTCTTTGGTTCTAACCGTTCGCGCTAAGCATCTGTCCTCTAAATAGAACCGAATTTCAGGGCGCTCAAATCCCGTGAATTCGCACATATCTTGGATACACAACGCTGAAGGTTGCCACCACATTCCCAGGTAGAATCGACCGAAATTGGCATAAGATTGTTTGTCGTCATCGACCGCATTCGACTCGATGAGTAAGACGCCCCCGGGTTTGAGCAAATTCCGTATTATCAGCAGTCCAACCAGCATATCGCTTAAATGGTATAGAACTCCACTCAACAGCACGAGGTCTAAACTGCTGGCTTCGATGTGCTCTTGTAGGTTATATAATGATGCTTGTATCGTTTTGACATTTAAGCATTTGAATACCTCACATAGAAATTCGCACTGGTGAATGTGCTCAGGTATTTCGTCGATGGCGTAGATAACTTTAGGATCGCGAGCGGCCATGAGCAAAGTCAGTCCACCGGTGAAGCAGCCCACGTCGGCTAGGGATAAACCATCGAATGACCGTGGCCACCACTCCCATTGATCCAAGAGTCCGGCGATACCCAAATATGCATTCCCCAGAATGCCTTGCTTTTGAAATACTCCAAAGTCTATAGTATGTCCCCAGCCATATTGAGCAACAGCCCCAAGTTCGTCGGCTCTTGCCTGGATCGCTCCGACTTGCTCTGGTGGCAAATCTTCTGGAAGACGATATGGCCACTCCGCCATCGCTGGGAATCCAGCATACTTGGAGGTTTTCCTCAAGTATCGAGTGAGTTTTGCGAAGAACATTAAAGCTACCTCCTTAAGACACTGCAAATTGCCTCCTCCCTAACATATTGCCTAACAGCGAGGAGATAATCAATTATTTGGGATTGAAAAGTTTTCTGGGCAGTGAATTTTTCTCTATTTCATTCTAAAATTCCTTGTATATTTCGTTAATTTTGTCAAAATTCTACGTGCTTTTCGGTTTCTTGGAGTGGACCTATCCTTTTAATCAAGCGGTAGTCAACTACGGAATGTGAGACGCAGCCTACAGGCACTTGCTTCCTTGACATAGGTTATAATTTATTGTTAGTATAATTGTCGCTTTTGAAATTGAAGCCTTAAGCTTCATTTTAAATTCTCTATCATCTCACGGATTAATAGACAATTGGCACATTAAATGCCATTTCTTTTGGGTGAAAACAATGAAAACGTACATGACAAAACCTTCAGAGGTAACCAGAGAATGGTGGCTTGTTGATGCCAAGGATGTTCCCCTTGGTCGATTGGCGAGTCAGGTGGCCAAGTTACTGCGGGGCAAGCATAAGACCATTTTTACTCCCCATATTGATACGGGAGATTTTGTCATCGTCATCAATGCCGAGAAGGTGAAACTTACGGGGAAAAAGTCTGAAAAAAAGATATATTACCATCATACGGGGTATATTGGGGGACTTAAAGCAACCGATTATGGTACTCTGCTGAAGGAAAAGCCGACATTTGTAATCAAGGAAGCGGTGAGGAGAATGCTCCCCCACAATCGTCTGGGTCGGGCGATGCTTAAGAAATTGAAGGTATACGCGGGCTCCGATCATCTGCATCACGCCCAGAAGCCGAAACCCATCCAGCTCTTGCTTTAAGAGCGGAAGTTGAGATATCCCAGATGGATTTGAGGAGGAACAATTTCTATGGCTAAAAAGAGTGAAGCGGTAGCTAAAAAAGGCGAGACTGCGGCAAAGAAAAGTGAAGCTGTATATTACGGCACGGGAAGGAGAAAGGAATCCGTAGCTCGGGTGCGGTTGGTCCCCGGCAAGGGGGAATTTGATATCGGTGGCAAGGGTCTTGAAGAATATTTTGGAAATAAGATTCTATGCACTTTCGTCAGGCAGCCATTGGAGTTAACGGGAACCTTGAATAAGCTCAATGTCGTAGCCAAGCTTGAAGGGGGAGGGATATCCGGTCAGGCCGGAGCCCTACGCCATGGCATTTCTCGCGCTTTGGTTGAATTTGATGAAAGTCTCCGAGATGAGCTCAAAAAAGCTGGATTCCTAACCAGAGATCCGCGCATGAAGGAACGGAGGAAATACGGTTTAAAAAAGGCTCGTAAAGCTCCCCAATTCTCCAAGCGATAAACCTCAAAATGGCAGTCCCAAAGGGCTGCCATCCTCTTTTTTGAATTTAAAGGAGGTTCCTTTGGGTAGACTTTTTGGTACCGATGGTGTCCGGGGCATAGCCAATGAAGATCTCTCTCCTGAGTTAGCTTTTAAATTGGGGGAGGTGGGAGCATCCTTCCTGACTCCAAGGGGGAAAAAAGGGAAAATTGTGGTGGGGAAGGATACGCGAATCTCTTGTGATCTTCTTGAGAGTGCACTCATCTCTGGAATTTGCTGTAGCGGAGCCGATGCTATGAAGGTGGGAGTGATACCCACTCCCGCCATCGCCTTCCTAACTAGATTTCTTGGAGCAAACGCTGGTGTGGTTATTTCCGCCTCTCATAATCCCGTGGAATATAATGGGATAAAATTTTTTGATGCAGATGGGTTCAAGCTTTCCGAGGAGATGGAGAATCAGATCGAAGCTCTAATAAAATCTGGTTCGAAATCGAGACCAAAGGCGGCTGGGATTGGAACGATTACTCAAATTGATGACGCGATCGAGCATTATGTGAATTACGCCGTAAACACGATCCCAGGTGCATTGGAGGGGTTTAAGGTTGCCTTGGACTGTGCAAATGGGTCCACTCATCAAACTTCCCCTCTGATCCTGCATGAGCTTGGGGCAAGGGTTTTGACCTTCGGTGCGAGTCCGAACGGACTCAACATCAATTTAAATTGTGGTTCCACCTATCCTCAGTATGTTCAAGAAATCGTGAGATCCCATAATGTGGATTTGGGATTGGCCCACGATGGCGATGGGGATAGAGTAATTGCGGTAGACGAAACGGGGGATATGATTGACGGTGATTTCATCATGGCCATCTGCGCCATTCACCTCAAAAAGCTGGGCGAGTTGCCAAATAATACCGTTGTCACCACCATTATGACAAACATGGGTTTTGATCTTGCCATGGGGGGACATGGGATCAAGGTGATCAAAACCAAGGTTGGAGATCGCTATGTTTTGGAGGAGATGCTTGCAAATAAGATATCTTTGGGCGGTGAACAATCGGGACACATAATATTCTTAGACCTTAACACAACCGGCGATGGCGTCGTCACCGCTTTACAACTCATGGCTGTGATGAGGGATACGGGCAAGAGGCTTTCCGAATTGAAGAAGGTAATGACTCGATTCCCCCAGGTGCTCTTGAACGTCCATGTGGCTCGCAAGGAAAATTTGAACAAGTCGGAACGGATAAAGAGGGCGATCAAAGCAGCCGAAGAGAGTTCTAAGCGTAAAGGGAGGGTTTTGGTCCGTGCTTCGGGCACTGAACCCATGGTAAGGGTCATGGTGGAGAGCGAAGATGAGGGGGAAGCAAACTCCATCGCCCACGAAATCGCAGCCGTAATAGAGAAAGAACTCGCGTAAAGGCAGTCGATAGACGATAGCGTATAGTCGATATTCCGTAAATGAAAAATTTAAAATTCTGGAATTTGAGGGTGGAGGTTTGTATGTGCGGAATAGCAGGTTACATTGGAGGAAGAAATGTATCGGATGTCCTTTTTAATATGCTCAAACGCTTAGAATATAGAGGTTACGATTCTGCAGGCGTAGCCATTGTCGATAAGGAAGGATTGTTCGTGGCGAAGAACAAGGGTAGGGTCGAGGGGATTGAAGGGGAGATGTTAAGGACTTGTGACCGAACGAAAATTCACTCCAGCCTGGGCATGGGGCACTGTCGTTGGGCAACGCATGGTGTGCCCTCTAAGAAGAACGCACATCCGCACACGGATTGCAAAGGGAAATTTGTAGTCGTTCATAACGGAATAATCGAAAACTATAAAGATCTGAAACAAGAATTAATAGGGAAAGGTCATAAATTTGAATCAGAAACCGATACAGAGGTAATTCCGCATCTAATCGAAGAATTCTACACTGGTGATTTTGAAGCTGCATTTATAGAAGCCATCAAGAAACTAAAGGGTAGTTTCGCCATTGCTGCCATCACACCAACTGAAGCAGATAAAATCCTTATGACAAGAAAGGAAAGCCCACTCATCGTCGGTTTAGGGAAAAATGAAAATTTTGTGGCATCTGATATTCCAGCTGTTCTTCCAGAAACTAAAAGGGTCATAATTCTCCAAGATTTTGATTATGGAATTATTAGGGAGAATTCCGTGGTAATTAAGGATCTAAAAACCGGAGCCCAGGTGGAAAGAGAAACGCAGATCGTAGAATGGGACATCAGGGAAGCAGAAAAGGCGGGTTATGAGCATTTCATGCTAAAAGAAATTTTTGAGGAACCCTATGCCGCTAAAAACGCATTAAAAGGAGTTAAGGAAATAAAAGAAGTTGCGAAAAAGTTAGCCCATTTTAAAAGAATATACTTTGTCGCATGTGGTACCGCAGCTTATGCAGGCTTGGTAGGAAAATATCTCTTGGAAAGATTTGGAATATCCTCTGAGGCGGTAATGGCATCAGAGTTTAGATATTCTACAGCAAATACCTTATATGAAGATTGTGCGGTAATCGCTATTTCTCAGTCAGGTGAAACGGCGGACACCATTGCGTGTGCAAGAGAGGCCAAGAGAAGAAATTCGCGCGTGGTGAGCGTAGTAAATGTTGTTGGTTCCACTTTGACAAGACTATCGGATGATAATGTCTACATATATGCGGGACCTGAAATTGCTGTTGCATCCACAAAAGCTTACATTGGGCAATTGGTTTCACTCACTCTATTGAGTTTATTCCTCGCCAAGGAGAGGGGTAAAATCAATGACGAATCTGTGGAAGAAATTTTAAGCGATTTAAAGGAAATCCCCGATAAGATCGGTCAAATCTTGAGTGATGAAAGAGAAATCAGGAAATTGGCAGAGAATCTTGCAGACAAGAACATATTCTTCTACATCGGTCGGCGCCTTAACTATCCCACCGCGTTAGAAGGTGCACTAAAGATTAAAGAGATCAGTTACGTGCATGCAGAAGCATACCCCGCTGGTGAATTAAAGCACGGACCTCTTGCTCTTTTGGAGGAAGGTGTTCCAGTCGTTGCTATCTCGCCAAATGATGATCTCGCTTCAAAGATGGAGAGCAATATTGAAGAGGCAAAAGCCAGAAATGCTACTGTTTTATTGGTTTCGGAAGGCGGTGATTTAAATATCCCAGCTGTTAATCCATTACTTTCCCCCATCTTGTGCATAGTCCCTTTACACTTGTTTGCTTATTATATTTCAGTTTCTAAGGGGATCGATCCCGATCGACCTCGGAATCTAGCGAAAAGCGTCACCGTTGAATAACGTAGGAAGTGAACGAGTGGAGAAGTGAGAGATTCTAAGCTGTGGGTTACGAATTTCGACATAAAAAATCCTTGCCAGCTCAGAAGCTCGGAAGCTGTGAAGCTGAGCTACTGAGCTCCGGAGCTTCTGGACTATAGAGGAAGAATCGATTTTAGAGCATTATTACATTGCTAAGCAGCCAAATTGACCTGAGGTTCCAGAGAAATATGGTGAAGGGAATCGGTGTGGATATCGTGGAAATTCACCGCATGGGAAGGGTCATCCAAAAATATCCCCGTCTTCTATCCAGACTGTTTACCCTCCAGGAACAGGAATATTGCCAGAGTCGGTTAAGACCCCACCTTCATTTTGCAGCGCGTTTCGCAGCCAAAGAAGCTGTTCTGAAGGCTTTGGGAACGGGTCTTAGGGGGATAAAGTGGACGGATCTTGAAGTCTGTCGAGATTCTTTTGGGAAGCCCTTCGTTCGATTGAAAGGGAAGGCAGCTTCAATAGCCGAAGAAAAGGGAGTTTCAGATATCCTCATCAGCCTTTCCTTTAGCCAGGAAAGTGCCATTGCCTTTGCTCTCGCCATGGGTGGGGGTGAGGATACTTGTACATCGTAACTGGCGAAGAGATGCAGCAGATTGAGGAGGAAGCCATCCGAAAACTGGCGATATCCACTCGTATCCTCATGGAAAAAGCTGGGGAGGCGGTGGCCAGGGAAGTTTTGAAAATGGTTTCCCAACGAGGGAAGGTCATTGTTGTTTGTGGCAGGGGAAATAATGGGGGCGATGGATTCGTAGCCGCTCGCTTTCTTCATGAAGCTGGCGTGAAGGTCATAGTCTTTGGGTTAGCTTCCCGTGAAGAACTCGCCGAGGATGCATCCGATGCCTTCCGATCTTTAAACGCTCTTTCCATCCTATATGAAGTTTTGGATTCTAATACCTTGAGCCATTTTGAAGCCTCCTTAAGTCAAGCCGATTTACTCATAGATGCCATCTTTGGTATAGGTCTCAAGGGAGCGGTGAAGGGATTCACAAGTGAAGTAATAGAGATAATCAACCGAACTGCCCGCTCGGTCATCTCCGTGGATGTTCCCTCCGGTTTAGAAGTTAATAGTGGGCACGTTCATGGGGAATGTGTGGTTGCGGATAAGACCGTTACTTTCACTTGCCCCAAGGTGGGATTGGTGATATATCCGGGAGCAAATTTTGTTGGCGATCTGCAAGTGGTCGATCTCGGAATACCTTTAGAAATTGTCAAAGGGGTGAGCACGACCACCCTTCCCTCCATCGGGGAGATAAAGGATTTTCTTCCCAGCAGGGAGGTCGATGTCCACAAGAAGGAGTGTGGCCGAGTCTTAGTTATCGCTGGCTCGCTGGGGATGACTGGAGCAGCGATTTTGACAAGCTTATCGGCTTTGAGATCCGGGGCAGGTGTTGTAACTCTGGGGATACCACAAAGCTTAAATCCCATTTTTGAGCAGAAGCTTACGGAGGTTATGACGATACCTCTTCCCGAAACGCCTCACGGAAGCCTCGATGTAGGAGCTTTTGATAAGATTAATGAGCTTTTAAAGGCCTTTGATGTTTTGGTCATGGGACCGGGTTTGTCCTTAAATGAGAGTACGGTTCATCTGGTGCGTAAGCTCGTTGCAAGTGCATCATGTCCTTTGGTTTTGGACGCCGATGGATTAAATGCCCTCGTCGACGCGACTGAGATACTTGCAAAACGCTCGACTCCCACAATCATTACTCCTCATCCGGGAGAACTTGCCCGATTATTTAAAACTACTGCCGACGAAGTGCAGAGTGACCGATTGGGGTTTGCCAAGCGCGCTGCCACTTTGTGGAATGTTGTAGTGGTTCTCAAGGGAGCACGCTCCATCGTCAGTTGTGAGGAGAAATCCACGATTGTTCCCACGGGAAATCCGGGTATGGCCACCGCGGGCACCGGAGATGTACTCACCGGACTGATTGGTGGTTTTCTCTCCCAGGAAATGATCTCCTATAATGCTGCCGTTTTGGCGACTTACATCCACGGTTTAGCAGGGGATTTAGCGGCCGAGGATGTCACTCCGTATTGTCTAATCGCTTCCGATTTGATAGATTATTTGCCCAAAGCCATCAAATTGGTAGTAGGCAGTATGTAGTTGCAATGTCTATGCACATTGGTAACACTTATTATTGTGTCCAACAAAAATATGAGCTTAATCTCGATATAATTACTATACATGGGTCATAAATCTAAAACCAGGAGCTTCAAATTCAAAATTTAAAACTCAAAATGAAAATGACAATGTAAAATTCAAAATTAAAGTCCTATGTCCGACTTAAAATATTTTTGGATTTTGATCTGTAATTTTGATTTTTGATCTTTGATTTTTACATTTTCCTATGGTTTAGAATAGAGAACACTTAAGAATTGCGACCCAGCTCAATTACTATACATGGTCATAATTTCACAATTTGCTGCATGATTATCCAAAGATGGGTGGACTAGAGGCTTCCGAGTGCAAATGTAGAGGTGAAAATGGGGTACAGGCGTCCGGTCTGGGTGGAAATAAATCTAAAGGCAATTGGCGAGAACATCAAGATTCTAAAGACCCTCATTGGATCGAAAACCATGTTTATGGCCGTGGTCAAAGCCGATGGGTATGGTCATGGAGCTGTGAAGGTCGCTCAGGTGGCGTTGGAAAGTGGAGTACAACGGCTTGGTGTGGCATTAGTCGAGGAAGGATTGGAGTTACGCAAGGCAGGCATAAAAGCCCTCATCCATATCTTAAGTGAAATTCCACCATCTGCTGGTGAAATTGCCGTGAAATATGATCTCATTCCCACTATCTGCTCCAGGGAGATAGCGGAGGAACTTTCCTCGAAAGCCCGAGAGGCTGATAAAAAAGTTAAAGTTCATGTAAAGGTAGATACTGGCATGAATCGCCTTGGTCTTTTCCCGCATCAGATACCTCAATTCCTTGAGTTTCTCAAAACTCTACCATATCTTGAAGTTGAGGGTATATTTACTCACTTCGCGATGGCCGATCAGGTGCAAAATGAATATACGAAGCTACAGTTGGAGAGATTCATGAACCTTCTGTCCGATCTGAGAAAAAGGGGCTTCAATATCCCCATAAAGCATGCGGCAAATAGTGCGGCTACCATACTTTTCCCCGAGACTCACCTGGATATGGTCAGGATGGGAATAGCCATGTACGGTTTGCACCCCTCCCCAGCCACGCGGGAAAAGATCAATCTAGCCCCAGCTTTGCAGTTTAAAGCCCTTGTTTCCCTCGTTAAACCTCTTTCGGCTGGAGAAGGTGTGAGCTATGGGCTCACATATCGTGCAAAGAAGAAGACAACCCTCGCTGTTCTTCCTCTAGGATATGGGGATGGATATACCAGACTTTTATCCAATAAGAGCCATGTGCTAATAAAAGGTCTGAGGGCACCCGTGGTCGGCAATATCTGCATGGATCAACTCATGGTCGATGTGGGACATATCCCCGAGGTAAGACCAGGAATCGAGGCAACGCTCATCGGTGAGCAGGGGGGCGATCAAATATCAGCGGATGAACTCGCGAATATCCTGGGAACCATCAATTATGAGATCGTGTGCATGATAGGCAAAAGGGTGCCAAGGATCTATATTGCCTAAAAACTTTTGGTATGGGACTAAATTGCGCAATGGTTTGCAAGTTAACTGTACTTTGGTAAAATTTTTACGGCCATCGACAATGGACTATCGATAGATCATCATTTTTGGATTTTACTTTGCCATTTTGCATTTTTAGTTTTACATTTTACATTTGCTATGGAAGATGCAGTATTTGTGCAGATAAAAAGTTATCTAGGGAAATTTACCAAACTTAAAGTAAGTTAATATGTGGTTTGGGGAGGAGAAGATGGGATTTCCAAAATCCGGCCTCACTTTCTTAAGAGAAAAAATTTATCCTTGGAAAACGCTGCTCATTTTGCTCATTTGGTCCCTCTTTGTCCTCGTCGTACTTATTCTATTGAGGATGATGGGCACCTATAGCAGGCATGAGGATCCCTTCAAATACAAAAAGAGTATAAAAGCCCATGGGCTCCAATTCACCATCGCTCTTCCCAAAAAGGAATATAAGGTGGGGGAAAAGATATCCATGCACTTCATCGTCAAAAATGTGAGAGAATCCGCCGAAACTTTTGTTTTCATGTCCGGGCAGGAGTTTGACATCCTCATAGAATCTTTGGAGAAGAAAGAAATCTGGAAATGGTCTGCCGACAAATTTTTCACCAAGGTTTTGAGCAAGAAAACATTAAAACCCGACGAAGAGGAGCTTTATCACGCAACCTGGCTTCAGAAGGATTACGATGGGCAACAAGTTCCAACCGGGGATTATATAATAATGGCAAAGTTAACTGCTGTGGGTTATGAGAAGGTCTCGGTCCAGACGACAATCCGAATAATCCCATAAAATAATGGGAGGACTATCTTGAACATTTTGATAACCGGTTCGCCCGGGGTGGGTAAAACGACCCTCATAAAACGGGTACTCAAAGAACTTCGGTGCGATGCCGGTGGTTTTTACACCGAAGAAATGAGGGAAGGCGGTATAAGGAAGGGTTTTAAGATTATCACTTTGGATGGGAAAGAGGGAGTCCTTGCTCACGTGGGGATAAAAAGTCTATTTCGAGTTAGTAAGTATGGAGTTGATGTGAACGAATTTGAGAGGGTGGGTGTTTCGGCTTTAGAAGATGCGATTCGAGGGGGGAAGGTCATAGTGATAGACGAGATTGGGAAGATGGAGCTCTTCTCTCAGAGGTTTAAAGGAGCTGTAAAGGCCGCGCTCGATGCCCCCAGTCTTGTCCTGGCTACAATGGGGAAGATTTCTAGCCCATGGGTCAGGGAAATTAAAGGGCGGGAGGATGTATGTCTGCTGGAGGTCACCTTCAAAAATAGGGTGAGTATGGTCGCCGAGATTACCGATTTGATCCTAAGCCAAGGAGAATCCGATGCATGAGGGATTTTAAGTCGATTTGAAGGGAAGAATATTTCGTGATTACTTCGGTTTCCGGGATAAAGGTGGGACATTATACAGATATCGAGGCCATAACGGGTTGCACCGTGATCTTATGCCCCGAGGGGACCGTTGCTGGTGTTGAGGTTCGAGGAGGTGCGCCCGGCACGAGGGAGACCGATTTACTCGCTCCCATGAATTTGGTCTCCGAGGTGCACGCCATCCTGCTTACCGGGGGAAGTGCCTTTGGTTTGGGAGCCGCCGATGGTGTGATGAGGTATCTTGAGGGAAAGGGGATCGGTTTTGAAACGGGTTTTGGAAAGGTGCCCATCGTTCCGACATCGGTGATCTTCGATTTGAACGTTGGAGATCCATCGGTAAGACCGGATTCCGAGACCGGTTATCAAGCTTGTTTGGATGCTTCGACGATGGTTGAAGAAGGCAGTGTTGGTGTGGGGACGGGTGCAAGCATCGGTAAAATATTGGGATCGAAATCTTGGATGAAGGGGGGGATAGGTACAGCCAGTTGCAACTTATATGATCAAATAGTGGTAGGGGCACTCGTTGTTGTCAATGCCTTTGGGGATGTTCTCGCCGAGAATGGTGGGATTCTTGCTGGGGCTCGTTCCCCTAAAGGAGGATATTTGAATACGGCTGAGTTCATGAAAAGTCACCCCATCCCCAAAGCCTTCGGAAGACCATGTCTGCCGACAGGCAGGAATACCACTTTAGCTGTGGTCGCCACCAATGTGGAGATGTCCAAGGAGGAGGTGAATAGGTTAGCTCGAATGGCTCACAATGGATTAGCTCGAGCCATCAATCCGGTTCATACGATGTACGACGGTGATATTATCTTTGCTCTTGCTACTGGGGAAATTGAAGCTGAGAAGGATGGCATTGGAGTAGTAGCGGCTGAGGTGGTTTCCACGAGCATAAGACGTGCGGTGAGGAATGCAAAATCCATAGCTGGAATTCCCGCCCTACAAGACAGTCAATAGTCATAATCTAGCAAAGAAAATCCTCAAAATAAGCAGAATGTTTCCAGTGACCGAGGATGCAAGAATCGTCAAGCAGCAATTGATTCGAGCGGCAATTTCTATTCCTGCGAATATAGCGGAGGGATATGGAGGAAACAAAGGGCAAGCATTCAAGAATTATCTCATGCTAACGAGTATGATTAATGCATTGGAGGCAAAGCAAGCCAAGGTCGAAAAGGAACCAATCTTTTGACTCTTGACTAACTCGCGAAGCGAGTGATTGACTAGCCCTTATGGGCGATTGACTGATCCGAAGTCTGGTATCCATAGCGAACTGGAACGGAGGAGGTAATAACCATGAAAATTGAAACACGTGATATTGCAGTCGTAGGGACACTGGGTGCCCTAACGGCTGTTTTGGGTGCGACCGTGGGTTTTGTTCCCGTACCCACACCCGCTGGAGCTGCGACTTTGATGCACATTCCCGCGATCATCGCCGGAATCGTTGAGGGTCCGATAATAGGTGGATTGGTCGGTTTCATCTTTGGACTCTTCAGCTGGACTAGGGCAACCATACCTTTCTTTAAGGATCCTCTTATAGCATTTGTCCCCCGAATCTTAATTGGTGTGGTCGCCGCATACACATTTATGGCCGTGAGAAGCAAAAGGCTCGCTCCGCTTTTTGGGGTTATCGTTGGACTGGTCTGTCTTTCGGGAATGTTTTACGGTCTTTCGTATTTGACAAAGGCGAATAAATCCACTTTGGGCAATCCCTCAATCATTTCAATCTTTAAGGTATTGATTGCTTTAATATCCTTGGGTATTGCTTATTCCATTTACAGAGCGATCAAGGCAAGGCGATTGGCGACTGCGGTGGCAGCCATCACCGGAACTTTAACGAACACCGTGGGCGTACTCAGTCTCATCGTCTTAAGATTTGGGAAGGAATTTCCTCCGGAAGCAGCCTATATGGTTGGGGTAACTCATGGTATTCCAGAAATTATAATGGCGGTAATCATAGTAGTTCCCATCGTGTTAGCTCTGAATCGGGCGTTGAAAAAAGAGGTTGAATAATTTGTAAGGGGGCAGGCAAAATGGAGGTCTATGAAGCCATCTACGGTAGAAAAAGCGTTAGAGATTTCGATAGGGTTAAAGACGTACCTCCGGATTTAGTCATGAAGCTTTTGAAGGCAGCCTGCCAGGCTCCCTCGGCGGGAAATCTTCAACCCTGGAGATTTTGGGTCATTCGTGATCAGAAACTCAAAGGTAGATTGGCGGAAGCTGCTTTTCATCAATCCTTTGTGGCTGAAGCCCCCATCCTGATCGTGGTCTGTGCCGATCTGAGGGTGGCTTCAAGTGGCTATGGAACTCGGGGCACTGCACTATATGCTATCCAAGATACCGCCGCCGCAATCGAGAATCTACTTCTTGCCGCTCATGTCGAGGGACTTGGAGCCTGTTGGGTGGGTGCCTTTGATGAGAGAAGGGCAATTCAAGCAATGGAGCTGCCAGCGCACATAAGACCCTTAGCTTTGATTCCCATAGGTTATCCCGCTTATGTGGGTACTAAACCTCAAAAGCGAGACCCCTTGGAAGTCACTGAGTTCAAATAATCTGGTTGTTTCCCTAAGCATAAATAGACCTCTAAGAGCCATCCTTACAGGCGCTAGCTGCTGCGAGCCTACTCGCTGCTCTCTTAAGGGCGAACGCCCTCCATAAGTTCGGGTCGGGCCGTTGCCGCCGCTGTTCGAGTCTTGCTCGCTTAACGGTTCTCTTAAGATGCGCCTTCCAGGACACTCTTATCGAATTATTAAGCGTGAATTATGTCTAGGCTATAATCTGGTTCTAAAATTGCTCGAGTTTCTTAAAGTTGGTAAAATCATAACGGTTGACCGTTATCGTTCAGCGTGCATCCTATTTTAATAACTGTGAACCGTGAACGATGAACCGTGAACGGGGGTTTTAAAATGCCCATTTACGAATATAAGTGTCTTTCTTGTGACAATGAGTTTGAGGTTTTGGTCGGTATGGGGGTAAAGGATAGCACTCGATGCCCTCGTTGTAAGTCTAAAAACTTGAGGAAGCTCTTCTCAACCTTCGGTTTTAGCTCGGGGGAAAGAAAGGTTTTCACCTCTTCCTGTAGCACTTGCAATGCACCCAGCTGCGAGGGATGTAAAGGAGGATAAGATTTGCCCGAGACCCTTCAACAGTTCTACGAGAAAATAAAGGATTGCCAAAGGTGTGCTCTGGGCAACACTCGTACCAATCTCGTCTTTGGGGTAGGTAATGAAAATGCGGATTTGATGTTCGTGGGCGAGGCACCGGGTTATTACGAAGATTTACAGGGAGAGCCCTTCGTTGGTGCAGCCGGTCAACTCCTCGATAGACTCCTCGCTTCCATAGGATTGAAAAGGGAGCAGGTGTACATCGGAAATGTCTTAAAATGTCGTCCTCCTCAAAATCGAGACCCTTTACCGGAGGAAATAGGAACTTGCACCCCCTATTTGTTCAAACAGATAGAAATCATAAAACCGAAAGTGGTATGTACTTTGGGAAATTTTGCTACGCGGGTAATCTTGGGGAAAAGTGTCTCCATGTCTAAAGTTCATGGACGAATATTCAAAGGGAAAGGTCACTATATATTTCCCATATATCACCCGGCAGCGGCTCTCCATATGCGGACGAATTTATCGGCGCTAGAAGAAGATTTTCTCAAATTAAAGGAGCTTTTGGCCAAGGGTGTGGAACCCCCTCCGGCTGAACCGGAGCAAATGGGACTATTTTAGCGTGATGTACGATACACGATTCAGTTAAAATCGCCCATTTTCGAATCGTGTATCTTTTCTTTTGATGGATTACAACCTTTGGACTGTAACTGAGATGTCGAATGCTGAGAAGGCTAGGTTATTAGCGGAGAAAAATTTTCGTAGCGGATTTAATTGCGCAGAATCAGTCTTAGTCACATTCTGCCAGCTAACTGGTCGTCCCATCGATGAGGTTCTCCCTTTAACTACAGGCTTTGGAGGTGGCATAGGCAGATCGGGTTGCTTATGTGGAGCTTTGGCTGGAGCCATTATCGCCATTGGTTTGCTCCATGGACGACGATCCCCAAAGAGTGATAAACATCCAGCTTATGACCACGCCTCTAAGCTTCACAAGAGATTTGTGACCAAGTTTGGGAGTACCTGTTGCAGAGTTCTCAATAAGATGGATTTCAAAAGCGAGGAACACGTGAAGCGTTGCGCCAATATCATCTCGGAGACGGCTGGACTTTTGTTCGAAGAACTAGGTTGTAAGATTCATTTGAGCGCAATATAGCTTCACGAAAACTCTTAAAGGGGTCTCTTCCTTGCCGCACAGCACATTTAAGGTTGTAACCCATTCTCCAGAGGAGACTAAGGAACTGGCGAGAAGGCTTGCCTCCCTTCTTCATGCTGGCGATGTTATCAGTCTAACCGGGGATCTAGGGGCGGGGAAAACCTGTTTTACCCAGGGTCTGGGCGAGGCCTTGGGAATCAAGAGGAGAATTACCAGCCCCACCTTTAATCTCATTAAAGAGTATAAAAATACTCTACCTTTATACCATTTTGATCTTTACCGCCTGGATTCACCCTTGGAAATGCTAGACCTCGGATACGAGGAATATTTCTTTGGCGATGGGATAACGGTGATCGAGTGGGGGGATAAGGTAGTTTCCCTTCTTCCATCCAATTATTTAGAAATATCATTTAAACGGCTTTTGGACGAGAACGTTAGAGAGCTACGAATTTTTCCCCATGGTCCTCGCTGGGAAAAGGCGATTAAAGAGTGGATAAAACCAGAAGAGTGAGGAAGTGGTTTCAGTTGGCTGGTTGGCTCGTTTGTTAGTTGGTTGGAAATCAAGCAAAGGGCAAACTAGCAAACTTAGAATTGAGCTGCAGGGGGAGAAGAACATGCTAGCATTAGCTTTCGATACGGCTACCGATGCTTGCACGGTGGCCATAGGAACTGAAGATAAGCTTTACGGTGAGCTCACCATGTATGCCCCGCGTGCACACATGGAACGGCTCATTCCCATGGTGGACTATCTCCTTAAGCAGAGCGACTTTTCCATTGGTGACATCCGAGGACTAACCGTTGGATTGGGACCGGGCTCTTTTACGGGGGTGAGAATTGGGGTCACTACGGCCAAGATTCTTGCTCAGGCATTAAACCTACCTCTTGTGGGTATCTCGACATTGGACTGTTTAGCCTACCCCTTTACCTTTGGGGAGGAGCTAGTTTGCGTCGTTTTGGACGCCAAGCGGGGTGAAGTTTACAGCGCAATTTATAGGTGTTTGGGTGGCAAGTTTGACCTCATTACTCCCTATCAAGTTATGTCCCCATGGGATTTATGTGCGAAATTGAAAGAATATAAGCAAAGGGTAGTCTTGGTGGGAGATGCACTATATCCCTACGGAGACCTGCTCAAAAATTCCTTAGGTTCCTCGGTGGATTTTGCTCCGCCGTGGCTTTGGTTCCCCAAGGCGTCGAATCTCATTGCTCTTGCTATGGATAAGCTTCTTGGGGGAGAGGGTAAAGAGATTTTCCAGGTAGTTCCCATTTATGTTCGTTTATCGGAAGCTGAGGGGAAGGTGGGACGAGCCCCGACGTGTCGGGGCCGGGCAGGCAGGGAAGGAAAGTTTTCCCCATGGAAACCATTGAAATCTCCAGAATGACTTATATCGATCTTGAAAGCGTATGCGAGATTGAAAGGACCGTGTTTCCTAGACCTTGGACTCGATCCATGTTTGAGCATGACCTTGCTCGATCGGGTTACACTTTCTATGTTGTGGCAAGGATTCTGAGTCCATCTACTGATACCCGCGCCCCCGCCAGCCGAGTGGGGCGAGGCGTCCTGAAGCACTGGCGAGCGAGCCTACAGGCCGGACGGGCAGGGAGAATAGTGGGATACGGCGGGATGTTACGCGTCGGGGGTGAGGGACGCATTTCAACACTTGCGGTGGATCCAGCCTATCGGAATCGTGGCATAGCGAAAGCTTTGATGCTCACCATGGCCAAATGGGCTATAAAGAGTGGGATTCAGTGGTTGACCCTGGAGGTAAGGAGGTCGAATCTCGTCGCTCAAAATCTTTATAAAAAATTCGGTTTTTATAAGGTGGCGGTAAGAAAGGGTTATTACTCGGACAACAATGAGGATGCAATAGTCATGTGGACCGGAGATATCACTTCTCCTAACTATAAAAAGCTGCTGGAAAAAACGGGGCGAAGCCTAAATATTAATATAATTGAGAGAATTGAAGGTCTCGTAGAAACAGACCTTTAGGTCTGTTAGTTAGCGTAACAGGTCTAAAGACCTGTTTGTACAGTTCTATCATTATCCATGTCCATGACTAGGGATGGTGAAGAGATTGACTGAGAGGCTCATACTGGCCATAGAAACATCGTGTGATGAAACAGCTGGGGCTATAATCGCCGGCGGAAAGATAATTCTGTCAAATATTGTCTCCTCTCAGGTGGATTTTCATCGAAAGTTCGGTGGCGTCGTTCCGGAAATCGCCTCAAGAAAGCATGTGGAACTGATCAATCCGGTTATTGCCGAGGCTTGCTCCCAGGCGCGTGTAGCTTTGAAGGATTTGACCGCCTTAGCCGTCACTTTGGGCCCGGGGCTAATGGGGGCTTTGTTGGTAGGACTCGCCGCGGCCAAAAGTCTCTCTTATGCCACCGGTCTGCCCCTCATAGGCGTGAACCATCTAGAGGGACATATCTATGCCAATTTTTTGGAACACACGGATCTTAAACCTCCCTTCATTTCCCTTGTGGTCTCGGGGGGACACACCTGCCTCATCTATATGGAGGATCACGGAAAATACGAACTTTTGGGCGAAACTTTGGACGATGCCGCGGGAGAAGCCTTCGATAAGATAGCAGGATTCTTAAAGCTTGGTTATCCGGGAGGTCCCATCATCGACGATTTGTCAAAGCGGGGTGACCCCCGGGCAATCAAATTCCCACGAGCGATGCTAAAAACGGAAGATTACGATTTTAGCCTGAGCGGTCTTAAAACAGCGGTTTTAAACCACGTCACCCGCCTTAAGGAGCGAGGGGAGGAAATATCCCTCCCCAACCTCTGTGCCAGTTTTCAAGCGGCCATAATTGATGTTCAGATACATAAAACCTTAAGAGCGGCGAAGGAACGAGGTGTTGATAAAGTTGTCCTCGGTGGCGGAGTTGCGGCAAATAGCTCTCTGCGCGAAAGATTCAGACAAGAGATGGAGAAAGTGGGAATGAGGCTCTTCTATCCTTCAATTCCTTTGTGCACGGACAATGCAGCAATGATCGCCTGCGCGGGATATTACCGATGGTTAAAAGGGGAAAGAATTTCTCTCGATGCCAATGTAGATCCGAATCTTCCCCTTTGTGGAGTTAAAATGAACTATTAGCGAGCCAGGTTACATCATAGACATTCAGGGAGGGGTAAGTGTTAAGAAAGTGTCGGAGCCTCGCCTATGAAAAGTTCTTAAGCATGGTGTTAACCCATCTTGTTAATAATACAATTTTAGCCCATGACTCATGACCCTTGACTTATAACTCGTTTTTCTGTGAATAATGTGGATAACTTTAGTAATAGAAGGTTAGCGCCATGTACATAAAGCACCTTCTCTTCGCTGCCATCACTGGATTTCTGCTGGTACTTTCCTTCCCCAATTTCAACTACAAAGCGCTGGTCTGGGTCGGTCTTTTGCCACTACTCATAGCCATCCATGAAGTTTCGCCAAAGTTTGGCAGGCGGGCTTTTTTCCTCGGTTTGATCTCCGGTATCATCTTTTTCGGTGGTCTAACTTACTGGATGCTTCAATTAAGTAGGTGGGTGGGTATATTTGCTCTTATCGCCTGGATATCTTTAGCCTTGTTCGAGGCCCTTTTCATTGCCTGTTTTTCTTTTGGAGTTCAAACTCTTAAACACTCAAGTCCCTGGGCGCGTTTATTCACCATTCCAGCCTTGTGGGTGGCTTTAGAATATCTGCGATCCATGGGAGTTTGGGGATTTTCTTGGGGTGTCCTTGGCTACAGCCAACAGACCAACCCTCTCCTCATTCAAATGGCGAGGATAACTGGTGTCTATGGCATATCTTATGTGATTTTGATGATAAATGTGCTTTTATTAGAGATTTATTTTTATTTAATTGGCAACAAATCGACCATTCAGCGAGCGCTTCTGAAAAGGGTATGTGTGGTTGCCACGATCTTAATCTTTGTCCTAATGTGGGGTTTTTATTCACTCAAATCAGGTATCTCTAAGGACAGGAGTCTCAAAGTATCTGCGGTACAGGCCAGCATCCCTCAGGAAGAAAAATGGAGTTTCGAGGGGAAAGAGGATATCGAAACGATTCATACCAATCTCACCTTGGAAGCAGGGAGAGGGAATCCTGATCTAATTATCTGGCCCGAAACGGCTGTTCCTGGATATCTCCTTGAGGAAGGATATTTCTTTGGTGAGATCAAGGACATCGCACGTCGATTGAAATGCTATCTATTGATCGGAAGCCTTCACCTTGAGGACGCGAAGCAATATAATTCCGCATTCTTAATTTCTCCATTGGGGGAAGTCGTTGGGAGATACGACAAATTACACCTGGTACCCTTTGGCGAGTATATCCCCTTAAGACCCATTTTTTCACGGATAAAGACCATAGCCGGTCTGGGAAAGGATGTAGATCCCGGGAGGGAATTTACCGTCTTCACCATCGATAAGGGCAAATTCAGCGTGGTCATATGTTTCGAATCCGCCAATCCCATGCTCTGTCGGAGGATGGTCACAAGAGGAGCGCAGTTGCTCATAACCATAACCAACGATGCCTGGTTCGGAAGAACGGCCGCTGCTGAGCAGCATGTACAGATAACAGCTTTGAGAGCGGTGGAAAATGGGATATATGCTATTCAGGCTGCGAATACAGGTGTATCTGCAATCATCGATCCTCATGGGTGTATCTTTAAGAGGACCGCTCTTTTTGACAGGCGAATCCTCGCCTGTAAGGGATACTTCACTGAGGGCAGTACATTTTACCTGCGCTATGGTGACCTTTTTGCTTTACTATGTCTCCTGGTGGGAAGTGGAGCGTTTTTAAAAAAATGTTGTTGAATTAATTTTTTTGATGTTGTAAGATATCGATTGAAAAATTAGCACTCTCATGCGAAGACTGCTAAAATTCTATAAAGGAGGCGAGATTATGGAGTTAAAACCTTTAGGAAATCGTGTGGTAGTAAAACCTTCTGAAAAGGAAGAGAGGACGAAAAGCGGAATTGTTCTTCCGGATACCGCAAAGGAAAAGCCCCAAGAGGGCAAAGTAATAGCCGTTGGACCCGGTGAGTACAAGGAAGGCAAGCGGGTGCCGATGGAAGTCAAAGTTGGAGATAAGGTAATTTATTCCAAGTATGGCGGAACTGAGGTTAAAATCGAGGGCGAGGAATACCTCATCTTGCGTGAAGATGATATCCTAGCTATCGTTAAATAATGGGAGGTGAATGTTTATGCCAAAAATTTTGGAGTTCGATGAGAAGGCGAGAAGGGCTCTCGAAGAAGGGGCAAATAAGCTGGCAGATACAGTAAAGGTGACTTTGGGTCCTAAGGGACGAAATGTTGTTTTGGATAAGAAGTTCGGTACGCCCACCATCACCCACGATGGAGTAACGGTTGCTAAGGAAATCGACCTGGAAGACGTGTATGAAAATATGGGCGCCCAGCTCATTAAGGAAGTGGCAACCAAGACTCAGGATGTGGCGGGCGATGGAACCACCACGGCTTGTGTCCTGGCTCAAGCCATGATTCGAGAGGGTTTGAGAAATGTTGCCGCTGGGGCAAATCCCATGCTCTTAAAGAGAGGCATTGAAAAGGCGGTGGACACAGCCGTCGAGCAAATAGAGAAATTGAGTAAACCCATCAAGACCAGGGATGAAATCGCTTCCGTTGCAGCAATTTCCGCTGCTGACCAAGAAATCGGCGATCTGGTAGCGGATGCCATGGAGAAAGTGGGCAAAGATGGTGTAATAACCGTTGAAGAATCGCAAACCATAGGAACCCAGCTCGATATCGTGGAGGGTCTACAATTCGACAAGGGATATATCTCTCCATATATGGTCACCGATTCCGAGCGAATGGAAGCTGTCCTCGAAGAGCCCTATATTCTCATCGTCAATCAGAAGATTGCACCCGTCTCCGATATCATTCCCGTTCTGGAGAAAGTGATGAAAACTGGTAAACCTCTACTCATCATCGCCGAGGATGTGGAGGGTGAAGCCCTGGCTACCTTGGTGGTGAACAAGATTCGAGGGACCTTTCAGAGTGTGGCCGTAAAGGCTCCCGGTTTCGGCGATAGAAGAAAAGCCATGCTTCAGGATATCGCCATTGTTACTGGCGGTCAGGTAATCACTGAGGAACTTGGATTGAAGCTTGAAAATACCACTCTGGATATGCTCGGAAGAGCCGCCAAGATCAAGGTAACAAAGGATGATACCACAATCGTCGAGGGGAAGGGTAATCCCGAAGCCATAAAGGGTCGCATCAATCAAATAAGGGCGGAAATCGAGAAGAGTGATTCCGAATACGATAGGGAGAAGCTGCAGGAACGCTTGGCCAAACTCGCCGGTGGAGTCGCCGTAATCAAAGTCGGTGCCGCCACTGAAACCGAGCTCAAGGAGAAGAAACACCGCATCGAGGATGCTCTATCCGCAACTAAGGCTGCGGTTGAAGAGGGAATCGTAGCCGGTGGAGGAGTGGTGCTCATAAACACCATCCCCGCTCTCCAGAAGATGGATAAGAAGGGTTTGTCAAAGGATGGGATCACCGGGATTGAAATTGTCCAGCGTGCCTTGGAGGAGCCCATGCGCCAGCTTGCAGCCAACGCTGGTTTTGAGGGCTCAATTGTGGTGGAGAAGACCAAGTCCTTACCAAAGGGACAAGGTCTCAATGTGATGACCGGAGAATATACCGACATGAATAAGGCTGGGATCATCGATCCGGCAAAGGTAACGCGTTGCGCTCTTCAGAACGCTGCAAGCATCGCGGCTATGGTCCTCACCACGGAGGCCTTGGTTGCAGAAAAGCCCGAGGAAGAGAAAGCTGCTGCGGGTATGCCCCCCGGGGGCATGATGTAAGAACTCGCGGGTTTTTGAAGGGGGTCAGTTTCCTGAGGGGGACAGTCCCCCTTCAAAGCAATTACCTCCACCATTTTATAATCCATTCCCATAAAATCTTCTAAAATTTGTGTCCCATGGAAGGAAATCCCCACGGAGACGAGAATCAAAAATCTTGACACCATTTCTTTTAGGGTGCTAAGATAAATTAATTTTAAATCCTGATACAAAGGTAAAGAGTAAGGTGGCGGAAGTTCAAAGCGGATTAAACACCCAGGACTTGACCTAGAAATTTAGGTTAAAACGTTCTGGGTTGTTTTTTAAAGGGAAGATTCAAGTTTTGGAAATTATGAGAGGCTTGATGGTGGTATTAGGACATGGAAATGGAGATCGGTAAGGGAAAGGAGGGAAGGATGGCTTTCGGTTTCGATGATATTGCCATTGTTCCCAGTAGAAGAACAAGGGATCCGGAAGACGTCGATATTTCTTGGGAAATCGGAGGTTTTCATTTCAAATTGCCCGTTTTGGCTTCTGCCATGGATGCCGTGGTGAATACAAAACTCGCCATTGAGATGGGGAAGTTAGGGGGGCTTGCCGTTTTAAATCTGGAGGGGCTACAAACACGCTACGAAGATCCGGCACCAATTTTTCAAGAAATCGCCGGTTTCTCGGACGAGGAGGCGACCCGAAAATTACAGGAGATCTATCGGGAGCCAATAAAACCGGAATTGATTGCCCTACGAATTCGGGAAATCAAAGAAGCGGGAGTTATAGCCGCTGGTTCCTTCACCCCTCAAAGGGTTGAGCGTTACTATAAAATCGCTTTGGAGGCGGGACTCGATATCCTCGTCACTCAAGGTACGGTGGTCAGCGCCGAACATGTGAGTTCTCGATGCGAACCTCTGGATCTTTACAAGTTCATCGCCTCCCTTGATATCCCCGTAATCGTAGGAGGTTGCGCATCCTATGCTACCGCCCTCCACCTAATGCGCACTGGCGCCGTCGGGGTTTTGGTAGGGGTTGGTCCTGGTGCGGCATGCACCACTCGTCAGGTGTTGGGGGTGGGTGTACCCCAGGCAACGGCGATTTCCGATGCAGCCGCGGCGAGAACGAGACATCTCGATGAGACGGGGAAATATGTTCAGGTTATCGCCGATGGCGGGATGAGAACGGGGGGAGACATCGCAAAGGCTTTTGCCTGTGGTGCCGATGCGGTGATGATCGGTGCCCCCATTGCTCGGGCAGAGGAGGCTCCGGGGAGGGGCTACCATTGGGGGATGGCTACCTTCCATCCCGAGCTACCTAGAGGCACCAGGGTATATGCCGGAATCGCAGCCAGTTTAAAGGAAATTCTGATCGGTCCCGCTCACGAAAATGACGGCACCTTAAATCTCTTTGGTGCCCTTAAAACTTCTATGGCTATTTGTGGATATGAAAACATCAAATCCTTCCAGAAGGCGGAGGTGATTGTGGCTCCATCCATCCAGACGGAGGGCAAGTTACTCCAGAAAATCCAGGGGATGACAATCCCCTAATGTTCGTAAATCGTTCACCGTTCACGGTTCACAGAAAATCTTTTTACGATACGGTGAACGGTCAAGGTCAACGGTGAACGAGGGGAATCTAATGACTAATTTAGGTGATTTGCAGAGGGTATTGGTAGTCGATTTTGGGGCCCAGTACAGCCAACTCATTGCCCGAAGGATCAGGGAGTGTAAGGTTTATTCGGAGATCGTTCCCTACGATATCTCCATGGAGGAGATAAGGAGGAGAAAACCGAGGGGATTGATCCTTTCAGGTGGACCCGCAAGCGTCTATGCAAAAGAAGCCCCGAGCTGTAACAGCGAAATCTTCAAGTTGGGTATCCCCGTTCTGGGGGTCTGTTATGGGATGCAGCTCATGGCTCACCTCTTGGGGGGAGAAGTGGCTCGAACCGGCAAAAGTGAATATGGTAAAACGAAGCTCGCCGCTCGAGAGGATACCTTGCTCCTTGATGGACTACCGCGGAAGCAGAATGTTTGGATGAGCCACCGCGATTCGGTGAAGACTCCCCCACCCGGTTTCAAAGCCACCGCCCTCACAGAGACCACCCCCATTGCTGTCATGGAAAATGATCGGGATAAGCTCTATGGTGTTCAATTCCATCCCGAGGTAATTCACACCCCATATGGTATGGATATCCTGAAGAATTTCCTCTACAATGCGTGCAATTGCATTCCCTCATGGACCATGGTCTCCATCATCGAAAAATCCATCGAGGAGATAAAGAGAACCGTGGGGGATGACAAAATCATCTGTGGTCTCTCCGGGGGAGTGGATTCAGCGGTGGCAGCCATCCTCGTCCATAAAGCCGTCGGCGACAATCTCACCTGTGTCTTTGTTGACCATGGACTCCTGCGTAAAGGCGAAGCAGAGCAAGTCGAGGAGACCTTCAGGAAGCATTTTCGAATCAATCTCATCCACGTCAAAGCCCAAGAGAGATTCTTGAATAAACTTAAAGGTATAGTAGACCCTGAGTCTAAACGCTTGATAATAGGGGAAGAGTTCATTCGAACCTTTGAGGAGCTGGCGAAAAAGCTTAGGGAGGTTAAATTTTTGGTTCAAGGCACTCTCTATCCCGATGTCATTGAAAGTGGTACGAAGGATGCGGCAAAGATAAAAACCCATCATAACGTGGGTGGACTTCCCCTTAAGCACGATTTTAAATTGATTGAACCCCTGCGGGAACTTTTTAAGGATGAAGTTCGAGCTTTGGGTGAGGAATTAGGACTTCCGGAGGAGATCGTCTGGCGTCAGCCTTTCCCGGGACCGGGTCTCGCCATCAGGATAGTTGGGGAAGTCACCGAGGAACGGTTGAACATCTTAAGGGAAGCCGATGCCGTAGTTGAGGAGGAGATAAAACGCGCCGGACTTTACAGGAAGCTCTGGCAATCCTTTGCGGTGCTTCCCTGTGTGCGTACCGTGGGAGTGATGGGAGATGAAAGAACCTATTCCTATCCCATCGTCGTTCGAGCTGTGATCTCCGAGGATGCCATGACCGCCGATTGGGCTCGTCTCCCGTACGAGGTTTTGGAAAGGATTTCCAACCGCATTATAAATGAGATTCCCGGGGTAAACAGGGTCGTGTACGACATCAGCTCAAAACCTCCCAGCACCATCGAATGGGAATAATAGGTAGGGCTAGGAGGCGATAATGAGCGAAATCGAAGAGAAGATTGAAAAATTACGAAGTCAAATAGACGAGATAGATCTGAAAATTGTGGAGTATCTAAATAAAAGAGCTGAGCTCGTCTCAGCTATCAAACAACTCAAGATCGAAGGGGGACTCCCCCACCTCGATATCGAGCGGGAGAGGGAAATCCTGGAGAAGGTCACCGCCTCAAATGCGGGTCCCCTTAATAGGGAAGCCATCCTGAAAATCTATCGAAGAATACTAAAATGCATGAAGACCATGTGATTCCCATTCTACCTAAAGATTTCCTCGCTGAAAGCTACACCATTGGTAGAATGCCCAGCTGGACAAGGGCGAAGTATGCGTAGAGCAGTAGAAGGAAGAAACCCTCCAGGCGTCCAACCTTATGCCCCATGGCATAAAAAAGCTGGAGAATGATCGTTCCCAGGATGAAGTATGGGATGGTAAAGTCTTGAATCAGAGGACTCACCGGAATCGGCGAGACGATGGCACAGACCCCGAGGATGAACAGTCCTGTAAAAATATCGGTACCATAGACGTCGCCCAGGGTGACCTCCGTGTGCTTATCTAACGCAGAGAGCACTCCTATCGTGGTTTCAGGGATGGAAGCCCCAATTCCAATCAAGATCAAGGCCATTATCACATCGGGGACGTGGAAAGCCGCCGCGAGCTTGAGTCCACTGCGCAGGACCAGTTCAGCACTGCCGAGCATGATCAGTGTGATGAACAAAAGGGCGAATATCTCTTTACCTTTGCTCAGGCGCTTCTTTAAGGGAGTGACTAATCTTTTCTTTCCTCTTTCCTTGTGGTAGACCGAATAGATATATGGGAGATACAAAGCTACTAGGGCTATTCCTTCCCAGCGATTTATACCACCCCGAGCGAAGATGAGTAAGATGGCACTGGAAAGTAACAACCAGGTCCCATCCCTCTCCTCTATGACCATTTTCACATGAAAGGGTTTAATGAGAGCAGCTATTCCCAGCACCACAAGGAGGGCAAAGATGTTGGATCCAAGGATCGTTCCCAAGGACACACTGGAGGTATGTCTCAAGGCTGCGAAGAGCGAGATCAAAAATTCCGGTAAAGAGGCAAGAATCGATAGCCCGAGGAGGGTCACTGTGATTTCGGACACGCCCAGAAGTCGGGCGATCCTCTTGACTCTGATGAGAACGGCATTAGACGACTTCGAGAGAATGAAGATGAAGATTATAAAAACTAAGAAATAAAGGAAGGACAAATTACCCTCCAACTCTAAATTGCCGCAATTAAAAAGCCTATCGTGACCAATACGGGTGTTGCCAATACCACCAATACATTCTGACCAAGGCTCGGAACCAATTTATCGGTTTGATCGAAGTTTTTTAAGACACCTTTGCTCGCCTTTACGGCTATTGGAATGGTTGCCAGACCAAGTAAGACGTATGGGGGTAGGAGATTGAGAATTACCGGTATGACTATGGATGCATAGGCTAGGGCAAGGAACAGGACATAAGCTCTTGAAGACATCTTCTTTCCCAGGAGTATGACTCCATGCCTTCTTCCCGTCTTCAAATCCGCGTCGTAATCTGGAATTTCATTTACAAAGAGTAGGTTGCTAACGAGTATCCCCACTGGAATCGAGGCTAATATCACAGTGGGCGAGATAGGGAAACTCCCAACTGGAAGCTGTGTAACATAGGCGCCTATGACCATAAGTGGACCAAATCCGAGCCCCGGAAACACTTCCGTGACCCCAACCTTTGTCAAAAGTGGGGTATAAGCATAGATCAAAAATGCAGCTAAAGCGACGATGGGTAGTAGAACTAGGTAATTGTATATGAAGTATGCCCCGATGATCAGTCCGATTATCAGAGAGCCGAATCCAAGCTTGAAGGCATCTTCGGGTTTTACCAATCCCTTGGGTAGGAATCCGCTCCCCCCGCTAAATGGGGTCTTAACCGTGAGTAAATCCGTCCCCCGCTTGTAATCAAAGTAATCATTGAGGACATTGACGCTTATGTGAGCCAGAAGAGCACCAATTAGAGCCAGTACCAGATGCAGTCCATTGAAATATCCTTCATAAACAGCTGCAGCAAAACCAACTGAGACACAAACCGGTGTCAGCAGCAAAAATTGCGGTCTGGTTTCCAGAAACATGATTTTCTTTCTGCCCATTTCCATGTGTCACACCACCAATATTTTACTCTCTTTTGATACCAATCTTTTATCACAAAATCAAGTATTAATACTCCTTTTATGAGTTTATCTGCTGAAAGGTAATTACTGTTATCCTTCTAAGCAACTCGCTATACATCTAAAATGAAAGGTTTATGTTATAATCATGGCAACAAATAGGAAGGAATCTTTAAAATGAGACTTCCTAAGCGTAAGTTAGCCAAAATAGCTAAGGAATATAATTTGAATTTGATCGTCCTCTTTGGTTCTTACGCTACGCATCTACCCAAGCGAGGAAGCGATATTGACATAGCCATAAGGACAACCCGTCATTTGACTTCCAAAGAAGAAATTGCTCTTATCAGTCAACTTTCCCTGCTCTTTCCAACAGAAATTGATGTCACCTTCATTAATGAGGCTGATTCGGTTCTGATCTACGAAATAGCTCGAGATGGTATCCCTCTCTACGAAGAAAATCCTGATAGCTTTGTCGAATTTCAATTATATGCCACCAAAGTGAGCGAAGATGAGCAAAAATACCGAGAGCTTACCAAGGAATACGTTCTAAAGGGGAAATAATGCCTGAGATAAAAAGAGTGGATCTGATTTTCAGAAAATTAGCCAACACCAAAAGTTATCTGAGAGAATTAGAAGAACTTCGCCCAAAATCGCTTCAGGAACATTTATCGAATCTCGAAAAGAAACGAGCCATCGAACGGCAAATTCAACTTGTGGTCGAATCGGTGATAGATGCGGGCGAAATTATTGTTATTGAACTATTTAAACAACCACCCAAAAATAGAAAAGAAGTGATAATTAAATTGAAAGAGTTCAATGTAATCTCAAGAGAGCTTACTGAAGCAATGATCCAGCCATAAGCTTGAGAAATAGAATTGTAAGTGATAATTAAATTGAAAGAGTTCAATGTAATCTCAAGAGAGCTTACTGAAGCAA
>JASEGB010000012.1:48937-49759 GCA_030018275.1 Actinomycetota bacterium
CAATGATCCCAGCTATAAGCTTGAGAAATAGAATTGTGCACGAGTATGATATCATAAAAGATGAGTTAGTCTTTGCTGCTATCCCCAAGGTTACGATCGCTGTGAGAGACCTAATCCGAGCCTTGAGTAAATTTATTGCTGCTAGTAGCAAGTAGATAAATTTCTAGATTATCCGCTACTTGCCTCGAGGGAAAGCTCATAAAAGAAGCTTGGTTTTCTCCATTAATTTTGAGTTTATCTGCTGAAACTATCGCCATTTCACTTCGCCCCTGCTCTCCTTACCACTTTCAATACTCTTTTTGTGAGTTTAGCTGCTGAAACATATTTATCTTTCTTAGGAAAGAAAGTTAGTTAAGGTATTTCAATACTCTTTTTGTGAGTTTAGCTGCTGAAACGAGATAAAACTTGGAGACCGTGTTAGAGAGGATTATGGATTTCAATACTCTTTTTGTGAGTTTAGCTGCTGAAACCTTTTCGCCATCGATGAGTATCTATCTCGATGAGAAATTTCAATACTCTTTTTGTGAGTTTAGCTGCTGAAACTTGGAAGCTTGCTCCGAGGAAAAGAACTCCAACTGGATTTCAATACTCTTTTTGTGAGTTTAGCTGCTGAAACTGCCTATATTTATCTTTTCCCAGTTCCTTTGTGCATTAATTTTACCGTATTTGATCTGGAGCCGAAGGAAGCGAAAAGAGCTAAATTTGTAACTCATAGATGCTTTCAATTTTTATGTCAAGGGAAAGGAGATCTGAAATGTATTATTAATGAGTTAGGTTAACACTTTGCCCTTTGACAAACGCAGGACATGTTGACGCTTTCGG
>JASEGB010000013.1 GCA_030018275.1 Actinomycetota bacterium
CGCCTCTCGGCGACGCAGTTACATTCGGTTACAGGCTGGAGAGTACACCCGAAGAGGACTTTCACCTCTCTGACCATGTACGCTCACAGGCGCACTAGTGGTCGAGCTCGCTCGATTTCAAGGATGATTTCTTACTTTGATTGTAAATTTCCTCAAATTTTAATTTCTCGACCATGGGATTATTCTGAAATATTCTCGGATCTTCTCTAGCGCCTTTTCGCCTCTGATAACGTGCTCATAATAATTCCTCTGCCAAAAAGCTTTTTGCTTATAACCTTTTCTTTTCAATCTGATCGTGATTATGGATTTGAAAGCCTGGATAAATCGAGGCAAACTTTGGTTAGCATCATTAAGGATAAAAATAATATGGATTCTTTTTCTCCTATCAGCTTTTTCTTAAGGTCAGTACATATAGTCACAAAATATGCGCTATTATTTCTATAATTGTAATTTTTTAACCTGAAATTTTTCCTGAATCTGATCATTTTTACATTTAATATTGAGGTGAGTCGCAAATCTAACTCTTATAAAGAGCCGCTTGCAGAGCAAGTGTGAGCGACGGCGTCGCAAGCGCAATTCGAGCAGCTGCGGCAAATTGACTTAGATTTTTAAAACGATGTGCTTCTTCCAACCTGCATCATCTTTCTCGGGAAAATCCTCCCTGAAGTGTACTCCTCGACTCTCCTCGCGCATTAAAGCGGATCTGCAAATGAGCTCAGCGACCATGATCATATTTTGTAGCTCAAATCCTTCCACCGAAGAAAATTCCATATTCAAAATATCCTTGAGGGAATCCATGATCTTGAGGGCTCTCTTCAAGCTGACCCCGGAGCGAGTAACACCCGCGTCTTCCATCATGGTCTTCTGAATCAAATTTCGGCATTCCTCAATCTTTACATCCTTAGGTCTCCGGGAGTATGTGTAAGTCATCCTTATTCCGAGTAAATCTTCTTGAGAAATCTCGTTTACCTCTTCCTCTAGGATATCCATGATCCTCTTGCTGAAAACGAGCCCTTCCAAAAGGGAATTGCTGGCCAACCTGTTTGCCCCATGAACGCCATTGGCGGCAACCTCTCCACTGGCATAGAGACCGCAAAGGCTCGTCCTTCCATAGATGTCCGTTTTAACACCCCCGATCATGAAATGAGCGGCTGGAGAAACGGGGATGAGATCTGTGGACAAATCATATCCGCTCTCCTGGCATCTCTTCCAAATGGTGGGGAATCTCTCCTTAAGTTTCAAAGGGGGGATGTGAGTAGCATCTAAATAGACGCGATCGGTTTTGCAATCGTGCATCACCTTGACCATCTCCCGAACGACAACATTCCGCGGAGCGAGCTCGGCTTCGGGATGGACTTGTGCCATGAATCGATTCCCCTTGCAATCCCTGAGGTAAGCTCCCTCTCCCCTCAGAGCCTCCGTGATTAAAAAGCGAGGATTTTGTGCCTCATCCAAGACGGTGGGATGAAATTGGACGAACTCCATGTCCATTATCTCCGCGCCCGTCCGATAGGCCATGGCAATGCCATCGCCGGTCGAGATCGGCGGATTTGTGGTGACGCTATAAATCTGCCCGGCTCCACCCGTAGCCAGGATGACCGCCTTGGCAAGACAGATTGAAAATCTTCCAAGGGAGGGTTCAAAAATGATGGCACCAATACATCTTCCATCAAAGTCCAAAAGATCAACGACGAAAACATGCTCTTTAATTTGCAAACCGGAACATAGCTTCGCCACCTTCACCAAAGTGCTTTCAATGGCACTTCCCGTGGCATCTCCGGCATGCAAAATTCGGGGCAGCGAATGCCCCCCTTCCCTCGTGAGCCTCATCTCCTCCCCAAAGCGGTCGAATTCGGCTCCCAAATGAATGAGATCGGTTATTCGCCCGGGTCCTTCAGTTACCAGAATCTTCACCACTTGAGGATCGCAGAGACCATCTCCAGCCAAGATGGTGTCCTCAAAGTGGAGTTGGGGCGAATCGTGCTCACCCACAGCTGTTGCCACTCCGCCCTGCGCGTACCAGGTGGTTGACTCCTTGACCTCACTCTTGGTTAAGAGAAGTGTCTTGTACTTCCCACAGGCTCGAAGAGCGGCGGTAAGCCCCGCAATTCCACTGCCAATAACCAGAAGATCATAAATGGATTTCTCCAACTTGTCGGAATCGAAATTTACAAGATATCTCGGTATCATCTTAACCCCCGTCGACTGCCCTTGATTCTATCGACTATGTGTATTAACCGCAGACATTGGTTATACTCTTACATGGTTCACTGTTCACAGTTCACGGTTCACCGTAATTATATACTAGATTAAGCTCATATTCTTGTGGGACTGGTTTTAGCCTATTTCAATCATCCTATTAACTGCTCTTTCGGCTCGAACCCGAATCTCCTCGGGCACGGTGATCCTAGTTTCGAGCGATTCCAAGCCGTGCAAAACCTTTTCTAAAGTTGTGAGTTTCATATCGGGACAGATGGCTTCCTGGGGAACATAGAATTTTTTCTCCGGATTCTCCTTGGATAACCGATAAACCATGCCCGCTTCGGTGCCGACGATTATCTCTTTTGCCTCGACATTTCTCGCGTATCTGATCATTCCCGATGTGCCGTAAATGCCGTCCGCGAAGGCTAAAACTTCGGGGCGACACTCCGGATGAGCCATGAATTTCGCCCCCGGATGCCCTTCCTTTAACTCAAGTATCTGCTCCGCAGTGATATTATCGTGGATGGGACAACAGCCATCCCAAAGAATGATCTCCTTCCCGCTTTTCGAAGCCACATATTTTCCAAGGTTCTTATCGGGAACGAAGATTATTTGCGACTCTTTAAGGGATTCGACAACCTGCACGGCATTGGCAGACGTGCAACAAACATCGCTCTCCGCTTTAACCGCCGCTGAGGAATTAACGTAGCAAACCACCGCCGCTTGAGGATACTCCCTTCTCTTTTTCCTCAATGCCTCTGGAGTTATGGTATCGGCGAGAGGACAGCCCGCATTTGCATCTGGAAGCAGCACCGTCTTGTCTGGACTGAGGATATAAGCGGTCTCAGCCATGAAGTGAACACCACAAAAGACGATCACATCGGCATCGGTCTGTGCAGCTTGGCGGGAAAGACCGAGGGAATCGCCGACAAAATCGGCGATATCTTGAATCTCCCCCACCTGGTAATTGTGGGCGAGAATGACCGCGTTTCTTTCTCTCTTTAATTCGAATATCCTCTCGATCAACTCTCTCATTAAATCCCTTCCTGAATATAATTCGCTGTACAAACAGGTCTTTAGACCTGTTATCCAACTAAGTTATCCAACTAACAGACCTAAAGGCCGTGCCTGCCGGCAGGCAGGTCTGTTTCTACTTTTAAAGATATCTCTCGGAAATTTGAAGATCCTTTCAAAAAGGAGAGTGGATTAGGAAAATGATATCACCGTTATTCTAAATTTCCAATCCTTATCGCATTAAAAGGGGCGGATAAAGAATCGAGGCAACTACTCACGGGTAGTCCCGATGGAAATTTGGCATCCGGTGCGATCTCTAAAAGGGGCATGAGCATGAATGCACGCTGGCACATTAGAGGATGTGGGATAACGAGTTCTTTCCCCTTGATCTCCTGAGAGCCATAAAGGAGGATATCGATATCTATCGTCCGAGGACCCCACTTAATCTTCCGTTTCCTCTTCAGAAATTCCTCCACAAACTGGCATGCCCGTAAGAGTTCCATCGGGGAGAGGATGGTCTCGACCTCAATGGCAATATTATAGAACTTCCGCTGAGATACATACCCCTCCGGTTCAGCTTCATAAATTCCGGAGATATTCCGAATTTCTACATCTTTGTGATTTTTGAGGATCTTAATGGCGGCTCTGAGGTACGCCCTTCGATCACCAATATTTGATCCCAAACTCAGGTACGCCTTCGGCATAAGACCACTTCACTTTCAGTCGATAGTCTCTTAGCCGGACTCCGCACTCCCAACTACAGACTTATCATGGCATCGGTCATCCTGACCACCCTGACCATATCTTTCACATCGTGAACCCGCACGATATTTGCTCCTTGAGCAATTGCATAAGCGACTGTGGCTGCAGTGCCTTCCAACCTTTCTTCCACTGGCAAATCCAACGTAAAACCGATGAAGGATTTGCGAGAGGTACCTATTAAAATGGGATAACCAAGGCTTTTAAGCTCAGGTAATCTACGCATGATCTCCAAATTGTGCTCCCGGGTTTTTCCAAATCCTATTCCGGGATCTACAATGATATTCTCCTTTGGAATCCCGGCCTTTATGGCAATTTGTGCTCTTTCTCTCAAGAAGGAGATTATCTCACCCATCACGCACTTATACTGTGGATTTATCTGCATATCTCGCGGTGTGCCCCGCATATGCATGATCACGACGGGGGTACATCTCTCAGCCACCAATTTGACCATAGCTTCATCGGCTCGAAGTCCACTGATGTCGTTCACAATGGAAGCCCCCGCATCTAAAGCTCGACGAGCGACCTCGCATTTATAGGTATCTATGGATATGGGTTTATCTATTTGAGAGGCAAGCAACTCGATCACGGGGATGACCCTTTCAAGCTCTTGATCCAAACTTACCGGCTCCGCACCAGGACGGGTAGATTCCCCGCCCACATCGATGATATCCGCTCCCTCCTCGACCATTCTTAAGCCATGTTCAACCGCCTTATCCAACCGGCAAAATTTGCCTCCATCCGAAAAGGAATCTGGTGTAACGTTCAATACACCCATAATGTAGGTACGTTGCGAAAGGTCAAGGACATATCCACCGGCTTTTAAGGTATGATATGGCGATCGAAAATTTAGGAGGACTTCTTCAATTTCAGAGGCAATTTTTGAAAGCTCAAAGGGTTGCTCGGTGAGCTTTTCGCAAACCTCCTTAAACTGCTTCAATGTCCCCATGAGGATGATGTCGCTTTTCTCCGCTTTAAGATCATATACACCTCGGGAGATGGCGGCATCTCCACCCCGGGAAAGCATCTCCTGTTTGATGATATTGGCCGCTCTTACATCCATGTCCTCGAGCTTCACCAGTTGGTGAATGGCCTTTGGGCTCATGATCTCGATGCCTTTGGGATCGACGCCAATCTTCCTGAACTCCTCTTTTATCTGGGCAATATCCTTGATCGAAAGTATCCTTGCATTACTCATATTTTTGACCACCGCTTAAATAGGGATAAGGGATGAGTCTAGAGTCAAATTTCTTTCTCCCTCTAGACTTCTCCCTCTAGACTTCTCCCTAGCTTCATTTAGCTTTTAATAAGGGATAGTGCTTCGGCGCGGGAAGCTTCATTGGTGCGGAAAATGCCTCGCACAGCTGAAGTGACGGTCAGAGAACCGGGTTTACGTACTCCCCTCATGCTCATGCAGAGATGCTCAGCTTCTACAATTACGAGAACACCTAAAGGATTTAAAGCCGAGACCAAGGCATCGGCGATGGAAGTCGTGAGGCGCTCTTGGAGCTGGGGTCTTTTGGCCAATACCTCTACGACCCTGGCTAGCTTACTGATTCCAGTGATCCTCCTGCTCCCTCCAGGGATGTAAGCAACATGTGCTTTGCCTACGAAGGGTATGAGGTGATGTTCGCAGACTGAATAAAGAGGAATGTCCTTAACTAGGACTATTTCATCGTGATTCTCGGCAAGAGTTATTTGAATGACTCCCTTTGGATCCTGGGTCAAACCAGCGAATATCTCTTCATACATACTGGCTACTCTAGCTGGAGTATCCTTAAGCCCTGGTCTATTTAGATCCTCGCCAATTCCCTCTAAAATTAAGCGGACTCCCTGCTCAATCTTTTTTCTATCCATTTGAAACTCCTGGTATAATGATTACACAGATTTTATTGCATCCTGATCTTTATAGGATGTCTATTCAACACTTTTGATTCGCTCACAGGTCACCCGTATGGGCGACTTTCGACATTTAGCTCTTTTTTCCTCTAAAAAATAAAAACCACCTCACCTGCTTGGAGGTGAGATGGCGAAAAGCACCCATTAACTCTCAACGGGTCTTAGTTTACCAGGTACCTTTTTTAAGCCGGATTCCCTCCGCTCCGCCCTGACGCTTTCCGATTTCTGTTCTTCAGCAGTTTGCTCCATTTGGGGAACGGGTTCTTCAACACCCTCAAGGAGTCTAACTAGCTCCTCCTTCTCAAGAGTCTCCCTCTCTATGAGCGTGTTAGCGATTTTATCGAGCTTTTCGCAATTCTCTTGGAGTATCGTTCTAGCCTTAGTCCAAGCTTCGTCCACGATACGTTTGATTTCCTTATCAATTTCGTAGGCGACTTCCTGGCTATAATCGGGATGGGATGCGAAATCCCTACCCAAAAAGACCTGATCCTGCTTTTGACCAAGGGTCAATGGACCGAGTTTTTGACTCATACCGTACTCGCAGATCATCTGCCGAGCAATTTTGGTGGTTTTCTCCAAATCGTCTTGAGCACCCGTGGTTATATCTTGGAAGATAATCTCTTCGGCAACGCGCCCGCCCAACAGCATTGCCAGCTCATCGGTGAGCTCCGATTTGGTAACCAAATATCTATCCTCCGTGGGCAGAGTCAAAGTATACCCCAACGCTCTTCCACGTGGGATTATGGAGATTTTATGGACGGGGTCCGTATTCGGCAAGATGTGTGCCACCAGAGCATGTCCGGCTTCATGATAGGCTATTATCTCTTTCTCTTTATCACTAATTAGCTTCGTTCTCCGTTCAGGTCCAGCAATCACCCTGTCTATAGACTCTTCGAGTTCCTCCATATCTATATATTTCTTGCCATGGCGTGCAGCGAGAAGTGCCGCTTCGTTCACCAGGTTAGCCAGATCCGCTCCGGTAAATCCAGGGGTTCGTCTAGCTAAAACTTCGAGATCGACATCCTTTGAAAGAGGCTTATCCCTGGTATGGACCTTGAGTATCCCTACTCTACCCTTAAGATCGGGACGATCGACCACGACCTGGCGATCGAACCTACCTGGTCTTAACAGAGCCGGATCCAGGATGTCGGGACGGTTTGTTGCGGCGATGAGTATCACGTTATCTCTGATATCAAAACCATCCATCTCCACAAGGAGCTGATTAAGGGTCTGTTCACGTTCATCATGACCTCCGCCGAGACCAGCTCCTCGATGGCGTCCCACGGCGTCTATTTCATCCAAGAAGACGATGCAGGGAGCACTGGTCTTTGCTTGATTAAAGAGATCCCGCACTCTGGATGCGCCCACGCCGACGAACATCTCAACGAAATCGGAGCCGCTGATGCTGAAGAAGGGAACGCCAGCTTCACCGGCAATCGCGCGAGCCAGGAGCGTCTTGCCTGCACCGGGCGGTCCATATAGGAGCACTCCCTTGGGTATTTTAGCCCCTAGTGCTCGAAACTTTCCGGGATTGGCCAAGAATTCCTTTATCTCTTGAAGTTCCTCCACCGCTTCATCAAGCCCGGCGACGTCATTGAAGGTTACCTTGGGCATATCCTTGGTCATCATCTTCGCCCGAGCCTTGCCAAAGGACATAACCTTGCTTCCCCCACCCTGCATCTGCTGGAGCATGAATACCCAGATGGCGAGGATTAAGATGAAGGGAAGAAGATTGGAAAGAATCAGCCACCATACAGTCTCTTTTTGGGGATCAACCTGAGTTGAAACTTTGTGCTTGAGCAATACCTCTGAGATGTTGTAGCTTTCAGGGTAGGAGACCTCAAATTGAGTGCCGTTCTGTAACTTTCCTTTGATTATATGATCCTTGTCTAAGATTTTTACTTCCTTTACCTTACCCGCTTCAACCTGAGCGATGAACTTATTCAGAGTCAATTTCTGAGTGGGCTTCTGATTGAAGAGGTAACTTTGGGCTAGGAACAGAATGAGAATTACAATCAGGAAGTAAAAAGCTGCGCTCTTGAAAAACCTCTTCAAAATGAAACCTCCTTAATAATTTCGCGTAATAATCGTAACATAATTTAAATTCATTAGCAATTTAACCAGGGAATAGTGTTGTAAATTATTCTAAGTCTTCAACTTCTAGCTTTAAGATCGTCTTAGTGCCCCTGTTAACTTTAGCCCTATCATCAATTCTATACCCGATCACCCAAAGGATGTGGTCTTTCCCTTGAAGGATGGGAATCCTATCCCTGAGTCTGCGTGGAACCTTCTCATCCACGAAGAAATCTTGCAATTTCTTTTCGCCCTCCATACCCAAGGGTCTAAAACTATCACCCGGTATTCGAGTGCGCAAGATGAGAGGGGGTTTAAGTTTGTCGGCATCGAGATAAGCCTTTTTGTCCTCCTTCAGAATTATTTCACCCTTTGCATCCTTAAATTCAGCCCTTATTCGGATTCCCAGGCTGGGGATATCAATTACGCCCGGAATGTTCAGCAAAACTCTTGGGACCTTGGGGACTTTCAACTTCTCCTTGAGAGTTATGATGAGTGCATCGTATTCGCTCAAGGCGACGAGCCTCCCTGGGAGATCCATTTGCAGATGTGGCAACTTCCCGGAGACGTATCCCAATATCCCCTCCAAATGTTTGAATTCTATACCCCGCAAATTTCCCTTCACCAACTGTATTCCTCTCCGAAGCACTCTTCGCTGAATGGCCAAGGGCAACTTCTGAATCCTCTTACAGGACAATTTCACTAAATCCTTCTCAATCACCGCGACCTCATTGAACTTTTCTTCGGCTATCTCATCGAGGAGGTCTTGTTCCTCACTTAAAATCTCCATGGTTTTAAGGATAACCCCTTTAAAATTTGGATTATACCGCTCCAGAGCCGGAATGAGCTGATGGCGAACCTTATTCCGCAAATAAGAGGTATCGAGATTCGATAGGTCCAGTCGAAATTCTATCCCCTTTTCTCCGCAATATTCCTGAATTTCGTCTCGGGTTGATTCAATCAAGGGACGAATGTATTCACCCCTCACCGGAAGCATCCCCCTTAGGCCTTCCTGTCCCGATCCCCGTAGGAGCCTCATGAGAAAGGTCTCAACCTGGTCATCGGCATGGTGTCCAAGGGCAATCCTATTGGCTTTTATCTCTCGACCGACCTTTTCCAGCAATCTATATCTGACCTCACGAGCTGCCTCCTCGGGGGAAAGACGCTCTTTTCTCATATATGCTGGTACGTCAAAGGAGAGAATGGTAGAGGGACATTCCAGCCTTTCAGCCAATTTTTGGACGAAAAGGGCATCCTCTTCTGATTCTTTGCGCATCATGTGGTTTAGATGGAATACATGAAGCTTCAATCCCAGTTCACCGCACAGAGCAGTTAGAATGTAGAGCAAGGCAACGGAGTCCGGTCCACCGGAGACGGCCACCAGAACCCTATCACCGCTCTTAAGCATATCGTATTTTTCGATGGTCGCCAGCACCTTTCGTTCCAAAGGATGCCTTTCATCCGAAAGAGTTTTCATGAAAACACCTCATTATATGAGTTTCATAAATTCAAAATTTAAAATCCAAGATGAAAAATGACAACGTAAAATCCAAAAACCGGAGTCTGACTCCAAGGTCTTATAATTTTTGACTTTGGACTTAAAATGATTTTGGATTTTGATCTGTAATTCTGATTTTTGATTTTTGAGTATTTCCAATCGTTGTCAAATTACTGTCAAATACCACTGCAGTCACATCGGTGTCAATGTTCTCCTGTAAAATACCGCACGACGCCATAGTGAATCCCTTCTGCTACCTTCCACTGGTATTCTTCGCTATTGAGCAACCTATCCTCTTCGGGATTGGTTAAGAAACCCGCCTCCACAAGGATCACAGGGACCTTTGACCAATTGAAACCGGTGAAATCGCTGCGTGGCACGATCCCGTTATTCCGGCAATTGCAGGATTTGACGAGTTCTCGTTGCACCAACCCTGCAGATCGAAGGCTTTCAAGGTAAATGGATTCCGTCCATTGGTTCCTCGCCGGATAAAAGGTGGTGATACCGCTAACTGATGGATCATTGCTACCATTACAATGTATGCGAACGAAGAGGTCAGCGCCGACCCTATTTGCAATGGTTGCTCGTTCAATGTTGCTTATATTGACATTATCGGTTTCCCTGGTCATGACCACGACAACACCTGACCTTCCCAATAGATTTTTTAATTTGAATGCTATCTGCAGAGTTATTCTGTATTCGGGAACGCCGGATGATACCCCCCTGGCGCCTCCCTTACATTTTTCCTTCATTCGCGAGGAACGTGGAGCGATGGGCTCAAGGTTCAAATTCCCACGAGCTTGATGCCCTGGGTCGATGCAGACGCACTTTCCCGCCACCTCGCCGGGAAGGGTTTTGGAACCACCAGCCTCGGTATCCAATTTATTTCTCACAATGGATTCTATGGTCTCGGAAACCTGAGAAAATTTTTCCTCAAAAAATCCCGTTATTGCCGAAACTAAATTATTTGCCTCTTCGATACTCTCTCGCTTATTTGCATTGGGTGTGGCAGGGATGGAGAGGACGCTGAAGAGGAATAGAAATATGATGACGAAATTCAGAACTCTTTTCATAACTTTATCGCCTCAGATGACCACGAGGTCATCAAAGATATTTTTCAGGGTCAAGGCCATTGTAAGCGAGCCCTCCACGGTTATTCTCCTCCGGAAGAAAGCAGCGTCAGGATCGATTCGGCCCAAAAAGAGCCCCATAAAAACCTTCAATGACCCGGTAAAGATTACATCTGGCTGGTAATTGCGAGTTAAATCTCGTGGAAGTGGTCCTCTAATTGAGCCCTCTTCAATGTTAAAGATGTAAGGTCTTTGGAATTCTGTTAATTTAAGGGCAAAGATTTTTCCATTCAAAGGGATCAATCTTTCCTTCAGATGGATATTTTTGTGAGTCAAGACTATGATCGCCTTCAAAAATAACTCCCCTAACTTGTAGAGCATATTAAGCGCTTTTCCCTCCCCGTAAAATAGCAAGTGTCCAATCTATATGCTGAGAGTGAAGCCAATTTCTTCTCGGCTTGAGTCGGCGATATCTCTCCATCGATCACTGCCTTGAAGATATCAGCAATCCCCACGACATTCTCCGGGATAGTCTCGATTCTTATACCCGCAACCCCCATTCCCTGAAATCTCTTAAGATGAGAGATGAGGCAATAGGTCTTGGCATTGTAAACTGCCGGTCCATTCATTATGAACAATGGTTCATCTTCCAAAGTGGCTTGGGGAAGATTCTTCACCTCGTAGCATTTGAACCCACAGTCCCTCCTTAGCTTTCCAAATGCCCTAGCCGTATAGCATCGCCAAGAGAAGGCTATAGGAAAGTTACCATAAACGACCACTTCGAAAGGGATATCGATCTCCTGACACATTTTCTCCATGGTATTCATGGATATGTCCACGGGGAAAAGTATTCGACGAATTTTGTATTTCAACAGAAACCTCGCCGACTGAGGATTATAAACATTGAAGAAGGGACCCAGCGTCAAAGATTTCTCTCTAAATTCTTTTAGCCAGACATTAAAGATGCCCATGTTATTAACCTCTATCTCGTGAGCTTTTGCCATCAATGCACGGCTTTTATTCAGATCCTCTTCATTGGTGGGCAAAACAAGAGTGGATAGAATGACCTCTTTGCCCGCTTTTTTCAATGAATCTTGAATCTCGATGAAAAGTTCTGGATCAAGTATGTCCCTTTTTGTGCAAGCGATTTCCCCAACATATGCCCTATTTATAGCGGGATGAGCAGCGACTTTTCGATAGTAATCCAAAATTTTCTCTTTGCCCCAATTGGTGGGAAGCGGACCTATGGCTATTTCCATTGCATTTGCTCCTTTAACCTTGCACCCACAATTTACAACCGACCTGACCTGGACTATCAACGAGTTAAGTTATCGCAGGTTAATCCATCTTGTTAATAATTCACCAGATCAACAATTTCACTTCTCCGCATAACAACCGATTATGATTTCCGCGCTTCCGAAAAGAGACGAGAGCCGCTTCAGCCATACTTCACGAACGGTAAAAGAATCGGGATGGGCATAGTAAGCGTCGATTGCTCGTCTAAAAATTCGACCCGTTGTTCTCACATAGCATCGGGATCTTTGCCTTCCTTCAATCTTTAAGGCATCGACTCCACTCCTTATGACATCGGGGAGGATGGGCAGAATATTGAGAGGCATGGGGAATTGCATCGGATACCCCACACTATTTAAGAGAAGATTACAATATTTGCTCTTACAAGGTGTTGGATAAGAGAAAACTTCCTCCGGTTCGAGCACGTTCAACAGATGACCATTCAATCTTATCTCCAGTCTATTATTCTTCCAATTGAATACGACAAAATCTGAGGGGGAGCACATCCCATAGGTATTATTGGAGACACCAGTGAGATACGGGGAAAGATAGCATCTACCTTCACAATTTATGCACAATACACCATAGGCAAATATCTCCAATTCGACGGATGTCAATGCCCTGAGTTCCCTGATCTCATCGAGATGCATAACCCTGGGAAGGGTGACGCTCTTTATGCCAAACTCCCTCTCGTAAAATTCGATGGCTTGAGCATTGCAGGCCGAAGCCAGGACACTCAAATGAATGGGAAAATTTGGGAAGTTGTTCCTCACAAACTCCAATGCGCTGAGGTCGCTGACGATTATGGCATCGGCTCCAACGGAGTAAGCAGCCTGTACACACTTATAACAATCATCAAGTTCGCCTATTTGAGGATAGGTGTTTACCGTAACATAAATCTTCTTTCCCCTTCGATGAGCAAATTCAATACCCTTCTTTAGCTCCTCTAGGGAAAAATTTAAACCCGGAAAATTTCGGGCATTTGTGGGGGCTCTGAAGCCGACATAAACCGCATCGGCGCCATTTTCCACCGCTTCTTTGAGACCGGCGAGAGTTCCTGCTGGCATTCTGAGCTCAACTTTTTTCGTTATTTCCATGGACGATCTTCCACCTTTTAAAATATTTTAACCCAAAAACGCAGTAAAAGGAATTTGAGAAAACGCAGGTTTTAAAATCTTTGATTGAATGCACATCGGGGTTAATTCTCCGTAAAAAGAAGGAGATACTAACAAATAAATCGAATATAGAAAGATGAAAAACAAATACTTTCGTTGGAGCAAAATACTTCCTCTGTCCCCATAATTCTTCCAGCATTCTTGCGCTATACAACGTTTTCACACCATTGAAAGGGGTGAGTTTTTCCTTTGAAAAGGACAACCCCTATGGCGCATAAAAAAATCAATGAAGATATTTCACAGCTGCAAAATTTGATTAAGAATGAAAAAGCACAAATCACCAAAGATATCCAAGAGAAAATCGATCAAGTATTACATGATATTTGTATTGACCTGGAAACTTGCAAAAGAAAAATATCTAGAAATGAGCTTCGGGAAGCAAAAGATGAGCTTTGCCACGTAAAGAAAACCATGTCTACATGCATTTTGGAAGTCCGCAAAATCATATATCAGCTGAGATTAAGAGCTAACGGATGCTCTAGTTCGTCAGGAGGTACAGATAGAAAATTATCGATTGTCGAAAGATTGATGGGGAATGAGAGTCTCAAAATCGCTGAGGTATTACACGATACCACCCTACAAAAGCTTGCCACTCTCCTGGTTGGGGTGCAACTTTGTGAAAGACTTTTGTCCAAAGATATTCGCAAGGTGAGAATGCAAATCGCCAATCTTAGAAATCTAGCTCTGGATACTCGCCGGGAAGTAGCAAAATTTCCCCTCGAACGGGACATCACAGAAGAAAATTTTCTCCTCATATCCGCATTGAAGGAACATCTAATAACCTTTCAAAACATTTCAAACATAACAGTTGAACTGCGCATCAAAGGAAAAGAGGATGGAATCTCCCAAAAAGTCAAAATCAATCTGTTTAAAATAATCAAAGAAGCCTTGACCAATATAGAAAAGCATGCCAAGGCAAATAGGGTGGAAATAGATTTAAATATGGCTGGTGATCGAATATTAGCCACCGTTGCCGATAACGGCAGAGGATTCGATTTAACTGCGAGTGTCGCCAAATCGAGAATATCTGGACATTTGGGTCTTACATGGATGGATGAGAAAGTTAGAGCCTTGGAGGGCACCCTCACCATCAATACCAATCCCGGGAAGGGCACAAGGATAATGGTGGACATTCCGAATTCGCGGGTATCTTAAATTGTTGGCTTCGCTAGATTCGAGGAAAAGATGAGGGGACTGAAAATCTTAATAGTAGACGATCATAACCTCTTTCGTAAGGGATTACGAAAGATCCTTGAATTGGAAAAGGATATAGGCATCATTGAGGAAGCAGCAAATGCTTCTGAAGCCGTTCAAAAGTCCAAGGAAATATGTCCCGATGTGGTATTGATGGATATAACCATGCCCGAGACGGATGGCATAGAGGCAACGAGACTTATAAAAACAGTTTCCCCCACAAGTGATATAATTATCCTCTCCATGCACGATGATGATCACTACCTCTTTGGAGCAATTAAAGCGGGAGCTAGAGGTTATGTACTTAAAGAAGCAACCGTTGAAGAGCTTGTGGAAAGCATTAAAGCCACAGTAAAGGGAGAAAGCCCGCTTAATCCCATATTAGCTCGCCGAATTTTGGACGAATTCGCCAACTCGCAGAAAGCTGAGATTGTACAGGGCGATTTTGATAAGCTGACTCAAAGGGAAAAGGAGATTTTAAAATTTGTAGCCGGGGGCAAGAAAAATGAAGAGATAGCAAAAAAGCTATTCATAAGCGAAAAGACGGTCAAGAATCACCTTTCAAATACTTCCACAAACTACATTGTAATGATCGAACTCAAGCCGTATTAGAGGGCGTTCGGCTGGGAATAATCGAGATCGAACATTAATTAGACTACTGTGTATTCTTTTCTTCATATTGCACATGAATCCGAGTTTTCCCATAGTCGGTATATATGATGACGAACGCAAATTGTTTTCCTTTAGTGAATGGATACACATACCCTCCGGCTTTCCTCTCCATCTTGGGTTCTGGTTGTACCCAACCTTGGGTGGGAAGTTTAGACTCATAATATTGCTGCACTTGCTCCAAACTGTCAACCGTGAAAGAGACTATTTGTTGTACCTCGCCATGCGGGGTTTTATTTTTCACCCTATTTTCGATTTTCGCATTTGGATACAACAACTCTGAGGGGGAACTGCTTATATCAACTTCTTTTCTCTTCGCTTCCTGAGTTTCGACTTTTACGCTGGTTTCTTCTTTGACCTCTTCCTTGGCCTCCTTCTTGACCGCTTCCCTGGCTTTTCTCTCAACAGATCTCTTCGGTGATCGGAAACACCCCGAAAAAAGAATGGATGCAATTAAAAGGAAACAAAATGAAACAAAGATAAATCTTCTTTTCTTCACGTAATACACGCCCTTGAAAGATTTAGCGCTTTAACTCTAAAGGATTTGTAGCAGCAGGTCAAGCCCGAATTGGGAGGTCCGATTGGAAATAATTGAAATTGAACACTAATTTAAGACCAAAGACCCATTTAAAATGGGTCTTGTTTTTTGTTTGATTATCTTATAGGCGAGTTCACCTGCTGGGAAATGTAGGGGGCGGGGTTACCTGCCCATCCGTCAGGCGGGTCCCCGCCCAAAACAAAATCGGCGGATGAACCGCCGCGCTACAGGAAATTTTGCGGGAGATGAACTCCCGCACTACTAAAATCCCGATGTAGGGGCGGGTCTCCGTGCCCGCCCAATGCTAAGAGGTTCAAAAGCGTTGGGGCAAATAAAAGTTCTGGTAGTTGATGATGACGCGCTATTTCGGCGAGTACTTTGCGAATCGCTTGAACTGGAAAAGGACCTTCAAGTGGTTGGGGAAGCCGCTGATGGCGAGGAAGCTATATCCAAAGCGCAAGAATTTATCCCAGATGTAATTCTCATGGACCTTAAGATGCCAAAGATGAATGGAGCGGCGGCGACTCGCTACATAAAGTCGAAAGAACCGAAAATAAAGGTGATCATGCTCTCCGCATATGTGGATAAGCAACTCATCGCAGAATCTTTGCAAGCCGGAGCCAACGCTTATCTACTCAAGGACCAACCCCTTCAAAACATCATCCGAACGATAAGGATCGTCTGTCACGCACCAGAATGGTATTAATAAATCCCTTCGAACACAGGTTTGGGTGACCATAGACCTAGAAAAATAATGAAACTTAAGTCCTATTCAAATTGGGTCTTTTTATGTGCTTAGATAAAAAAAGAAAAGGCAGTATGAGACCGAAGGAGGATAAAATGGGGAGACTTAAGGTGTTAATTGCCGAGGATCATGAACTGATGCGAAAGGGGCTTCGAAGCGTACTCCAATTAGAGGATGCATTTGACATCGTAGGAGAAGCAAAGGATGGTCAAGAGGCAATAGAAAAGGCGAAAACACATCAGCCAGATGTGGTTTTAATGGATCTGAGGATGCCCGATGTGGATGGGATAAGGGCATGTCGAGAGATCCACTCCCGCTTCCCGGAAATAAAAATTTTGGTATTGACCGCTTATGAAACCGATGAGGATATCTTCACATCGCTTCAAGCGGGAATCTCGGGTTACCTGCTTAAGGATATAAGCCCTGAGGAACTCTTAAAGGCCATCCGCACAGTTTCGGAGGGAAAATCCATTCTCCATCCTTCAGTTGCCCGCAAAGTTCTGGATAGACTCTCCTCACCTTTGGAATCACAGATGAGTGATTGTGAATCCTCTCCATTAACTGCAAGAGAAAAGGAAGTTCTCAACTTAATGACCCGTGGTTTGAAAAACAGAGATATCGCTAAGACTTTGTTCATCAGCGAAAAAACCGTTAAAACCCATGTGAGCAGCATCCTTCGCAAGCTCAAGCAATCCGACCGCACCCAGGCTGTACTCCATGCCATCCGCCAAGGTTTAGCTAAATAAAATTAACTACCGCCAATTATCTTTTCTTCACCCATCTATCCAAATCTTTTCGATGAACCACAGCTAAAATAGATATATTTTCGCCGACAACCTCATAAAGCACTCGATAATCACCTACTCTTAATCTCACAAATTCATCTTCCAAGCCTTTTAAATGCTCAAATTTTTTGCCCTTTGGAAAAGGGTCATCCTCTAAAGCCAAGATCGCTTTGATTATTCCATTTCGAGCAGCAGGATTAAGCTTTTCTATTTGCTTATAAACACTCTTGGGGACACGGGCTTATATTTCACTTCAAAGCCTTGAGTTCCTTAGCTCCTACGACTTGACCTCTTTTAACCTCTTCTCTGGCGATCTTCCTCATTTTAACATATCGGGGGTGATGAGCAAGAATGTAATCCTCTACCTCCTCCTCGCTTAACGGGATAAGCACCCACAGGGTCTTCCTTTATAGGTTAGAATATACTCCTTTTTCTCCTCGCGCAGGGTCCTCAAAATCTCGCTGGTTTTTGTCTTTAACTCCCTTACCCCTACAAAAGGCATACTTAATCCTCCTTTAATTGTGGTCTCATTTGCAGCTACACTATAATCCCCACAGAAAGGCAACTGAGAATTGAGTGCTTTCCGTGATCATGCGGGGATGTCTCAGACTTTAGTCTTAATGAAAAATCCATCCAATGACCGATGTTACCTGTTTTCTTTTAGTTTAAATTTAAGATAAAGTCCAATCCTTGATATTTTTCATATTTGCGCAAATATGAGAATGATTTGAAAAAGCAGCACAGTGACCAATCTGGAATGATTAATCTATTTCTATTGGGGGTGATTATCGGAAATATACTGAGAAATAATCTTGGTACTAGACCATTACATTTGACTGAAAGGAGGGGAAAATTGTGCAGAATGTGGCAATTATCAAAACTGGACCGAGGATGCTAAGGCGAATGGTGAAGGCAAGAGTTAGAAAGAAGATTTTGTCTAGTTTGCTAACAATTGGGTTAGTGGCAATCCTCATCGGTGGAGCAACATTCGCCTACTTCAGCGATACCGAGACGAGTACCAACAACTTAGCCCAAGCAGGAACCTTAGACTTGAGAATGGGACCACCTGCTTATGAAGTCGATAATCCAGGTGCGATAATTACAGCGACGAATTTGGCACCCTGCAAAGAGGCGGGTCCCTATGAAATCGGGTTTAAGAATGTTGGTACCTTGCCTGGCATCCTAAGCATCACCATCTCTTATGACGATGCTGATGGCACTGGCACAGCAGAGTTTAGACCAGGACTCGTAACTGCTAATGCATTTGCCGAGAAACTTTATGTGACTCAGGCACTCTACGACAGGAACCAGGACGGCGATTATGAGGATACAAATGAGGACGTGCTGGCTGATTGGAAGGCTTACGCCGATGCCAATAACGATGGCAAGCTGAGCGTACATGAGATGGCTTTGAAGACCTGGACCTTTACTGAATCCCTAGGTCCTGGAGCATCTACAAAAGTCCAGATCAAGTTGCATCTGAATCCTGACGTAGGCAACGACTATCAGGCTGAAGGCATCAACGTAACCATCACCGGCATCCTGAATCAACTGAACCAATAATGGCTGAAAAGGGGTGATGCAAATCATCCCTGATCCACTTGATTAGGATCGGGGCGATGAGTATGAATCTACGAATACTCAAATCCATATTGATCATAATCACCATATTGACCCTGGTGGGTGGAGCAACTGTCGCCTATTTCACCGATACTGAGACTAGCACTGGAAATACGTTCACCGCGGGTACTTTTGATCTCAAAGTTGCAGATAACAACGAGGATTATGGCGATGGCGTGCATGAAACGTGGACGATGAAAAATATGATTCCAGGGGTAACCACCTGTGGAGGCATGGTTCTCCTTAAAAACTTTGGAAGCATCGAAGCGGACCACGTGGAGATCGAGGTCAGCAACGATTGCATCGAAGCTGGGAATGAGGAAAGCGACACCCTTCCAAAAAGCGCCGAAGGCATGGATGAGTATATCCAAATAACCCACATGGAATATTATGGTCGTTTGCTACTCTTCACGGACACGGATGATCCCGATGCAGATGACGATGATCCCGCAACTCCCTGGAACGAGGTTGACGACGTCAACGGAAATGGATTTATCGATCTGGATGATTTTGAACAAAAGCCAATCGATGATTTAAAACCAGTTCCGACGCCAGACATTGGTAGATGCTTTATAATGTACCTCAAATTCCACAAAAGCGCTCCAAACGACTACCAGGGTGATAAGTGCGATATGACCATGACCTTTACATTGAATCAGCACTCAAGCCAGTAAAGGAATATATAAAGAGGCATCAAAGAAGCACGCATGGTGAGCGAGTGGCGAAATTCGCCACTCGCTTTCTTCATAAATTTGATTTTTTGTTATAAGCGTCATTTAAGATGTAGAAATAGGTCTTAAGACCTGTTATTTTTGGGAATATGTTATTCCAATTTGAACAGACCTAAAGGTCTGTACAAGGTTCTCTTATTTTTATCCATAATTTCGTGGTAAGCTAAAAGCTACCTACAATAAATTCTGCGGCGGATGGTCCGCCGCGCTGCAATAAATTTGATATAGAGCATTCCCCTCCAAAAAAGCTTATGAGAGTAGGGCTGGGGTTCATCCCCAACCGATGATTCGGAGTTCATCGTGAAATGCTTAAAAGAATCATCAAATGGTCAATAATATCTCTGATAATCCTGGTGTTTTTATTGGCGGTGGCTTCCGTATTCACGCGACTCAAGTCCTTTGAATCGCTGCCTTCAGTGAAGGGCTACCGACCCCTTGTGGTTCTCGGCGGGAGCATGGAACCGGCGATAAAGGTTGGAAGCATCGCCATGGTCAAAACCATAAGTCCATCGGATGTTGAGATCGGTGACATCATAACCTACAAAACTCCAACGAATCCTCGCACTTACACCACTCACAGAGTGATAAAAATCAGCAAGCGCCATGGGAATCTCTATTTCAAAACCAAGGGTGATGCCAATGAAGATCCGGACCGTTGGACGATCACATCCGCCGACGTTTTGGGCAAAGTAACCTTAACCATTCCTTACTTCGGTTATTTCATCCACTTTGCCCGAACTCGCCTCGGTTTTATCCTGCTCGTCATCGTCCCCGGCGTTCTGATAATCGTGGGCGAAATTCGAAATATCCTCAAATCCATCAAAGAAGCCAGAAGCATCTAAGGGGGACAGTCCCCACAATCTTACTACCTGTAACTTTAAGTTCCCATCCAAAATATTTTGCTGCTTGTCGGCAGACAGGCCGGGGACAAGTCTCGAGATTCATCTCTCAGACTTTAGTCTTAATGAAAAATCCATCCAATGACCGATGTTACCATGTTTCTCTTTAGTTTAAGATTATGATTAGAATAGCAAATTTAAATTTCCCAATTTTTGACATTCTCGCATTCGTACGAAAGTAAGAAAGATTAGAGCAGGAAAGAGTTTTTAAAAGTTATTTGAAATGAATTAATAGTTGAAGTAATGAAGGCGGAACCGACTGACCCAGGAGTGGCACTCGAAGGGGAAGTCGGTTTTTGGTTTTGAAGAGGGGGTGATATAAAGGGTTGCATAAAAGAGGTTGCAGAAAGGGTGTGGCTCGCTGGCTAACCCACCTGGTTAAGACTTTAACTCTTATTAAAGGAAAGGAGGTGTTGACAAGTGAAGAAGCTATTAGCAATGGTTTTAGCAGCAGTGCTTTTGCTCAGCTTCTCGGGGATTGCTTTGGCGACACAGGTGCACAGCATAGGCACGGATTTGGATATGCAGAGCGTTTCCAAGAATTTACCCATCACGGTGAAAATCCATCCCACCATAGCCATGAATACCTTCGACAAGGAAACAGGAGACCAGAAGGATGTGATTAACATTCCTTGTTTGAACCCCAAGACCAACTGGCTTGGTAAGGATGGCGTGGATTGGGTTGTCTGGAGTAACCTGCCATTTCATAAGACCGCATCCTGGACCGACCTTAAGACCAGTTGGAATGCGGGTACTGTGGCGGAGCCGAAGATGATTGAAGACGTCATAACAGCAGATAGAGTGGTAGTCAAAGTGGAGGGTGTGCCGATTCCAAATCCCTGGACGAGTCCAATAATAGGCTATCCAGCTGAGCAGCACCAAGAGAAGGAAAACGTTATGGTGCAACTTGAGATCAACTGGTGTGACTCCGCCGGTATATACACGGGATCACTTACCCTGGATGCGCATCAGAACTAATCTCGACTTCCCAATGTATCAGAAGAGAGGAAGGGAGGGGCCCATCTCTTCCTCTCTTCTTGCCCTCATTTATGGATTATTTATGAAATTTTGAGATAACAGACCTAAAGGCGTGCTACCCTCCCGGCGGGCGGCAGGCGGTCTGTTTCAGAATCTATAGTGCTATATGTTAAGATAAGGAAAAAAATCGATGGGGATTGTCGTGCTAAAGCTAAAGAAAGTGCAAAGATATATTTCGATGTCCATTTTAATAACCATTTTGCTTCTACTGCTGGCAAGTCCAGCACAAGGGAGTATTGTTCTTTTCCCCAGTAGGATTGAAGTCTTCGTGCCACCTGGAGGAAGTGAAATCGTAGAGGTGAATGCGGCAAATACGGGCAAGAACCCTCTTAAGTGCAAGATAAATAGCTGGGATTTCGCACGGGATGAGAAGGGCATAGCCCACCCCATCCGCCCCGATGATGTCAAGGTCTTCCGAGGTTGCGGTGGGTGGTTGGACTTTCACAGCAAATCGATGACCGTTTCCCCCGATGAGACCGGTACCTTCAAGTTCACGGTGAATGTTCCCAGGGATGCCGAATATGGCACCCATTATACCTATGTGACCATTGCAGGAACACCAATCTTACCCAAGGAAAAAGGAAAGGGGATCACCATTCGCTTGCCCATGACCTATAGGATACATGCATTGCTCTTGGTGATGGTGAGCAAGCCCGGTGAGAGCTCAGAGGTGGGCACAGAAATTCCCGTCCTTAAGCGCTCGGCAAAATTGAAGGATTTAATGATTGGTTACTTAAATTTCTCAAATCCGGTTCCAATGAAGATAAAGATTGAAAACACCGGCAACTGTCATCTAATCTTAACGGGAATCATCGAAATTTGGAAGGGTAAGTACAAGGGCGAGACCATCCGCGTTCCCGAATATACGCTATTGCCAATGAATACTTTGATCATACCCACTACCTGGCGCTCACCGGCACTTTTCGGCAAATTTAGAGCCAAATTGATTGGCGATGCCGGATTAAATAAACCAATTAAAGCGGAAAAGACCTTTTGGGTGATATCCTGGAAATTATTGCTGCCCGCTCTTTTAGGAATCGCACTCCTCATCGCCTCATTCATCTTATTCCTAAGGAAGTTTAGAATACAGCTCGCCCGGCGCACATAATTCAGACGTAGTTCCCTGTAGGGGCGGGACTTCGTGCCCGCCCAAAGGCGGGGGACAAGCCCCGCGCTACCCATGGGATTCTGGAAAGTACAAACAGGTCTTTAGACCTGTTTAACAGACTAAAGGTCTGTTTCTACGAGATTCTTTGGGACTGAAAAGATGTGGAAGATGAAAAGAACGAGAGGAGGGGCAAGGAAAAGATTAATATCCGTGTTGCTTTCAATTTGCCTCATCCTCCCCTATATTCCTTGTGGAGTTGCTTCCGCTCATGGTGGCGGTCATCCCCATGATGGTCATCCTCCCCATGAACATCAGGGTCATCCCCCTCACGATCATCATGGCTCATGCTGTGAGCCCCCAGAGGATGCCATAATCTTAAACATAGAGACACCAGATGGTTCAGGGCAAGTCAATTTCACCTGCTTGAATCCGATAACCCACAAATTTGAGATCATCGATGACCCCTATGCGGTGAAGGTCACCGTGAAATCACCCTGTGATTATGATCTTGCGGTTAAGGCAAACGGCGATTTAACAAATACTCTTTGTTCCTCGACTATCCCCATAGAAAACTTGTATTGGAAATTAAAGGAAGGAGATGAGTGGGTACCCTTCTCCACCGAGCAACACTTGATAATGGATTCTGATTGCACAAATTCAAACGATGCCTTTTACTTTGATTATCGGATGTTCAGTTCAGAAAATGGTGTGAGTTGGGAGATCAAAGCTGGGGGTTATGAGACCACCGTTGTGTACACGGTGTTCCCATGTGCAGAGAATAACCACTGCGATGATGGATGCGGAAATGTGAATCACTCTCCTGGAGGTCAAAATGGCAAAGCTCATCAAAATGTTAATCATGAAAATCAAATCAATGAGCAATCAGATGAACATGGACATAACGGAGAACATTACCCCGAACATCCCCAAGGACATGGAGGTCATCAGCATCAAAATGATAGTGATGTTCAAAATGATGGACGAGCTGAAGCCGGATACCATGGAGAGCATGGGCATGGTGGAAACGCTATGAGTCACGATTCAAATCAAGGAGATGGTAACCAGGATACTACTCATCGGGATCAATCCCATTCCAATGTAGCTCCAAATGAGAGTCTAAATCAAGATCAGGAAACCCCAGGACAAGATTTAAGTCCATCTGAGGATATGGATGCTTCTGAGAGTTCTCTGCCTGAGGATACTACTCCCCCGCAGGTGGTTTTCATCACTGCGGGAGGAGAAGTTGAGGGCACCATTCCCATCAAGATCGCCGCCATCGATGATACAGGAATAGAACAGGTTAAATTATTCATCGATGATGCTGAAATGGGCGATGTCCCCTTGAATGAAGAGGAATCGATGTACATCCATGATTGGGATACAACCACAACCCAGGATGGAGAACATACCCTCGTGGTAAAGGCTTACGACCAGGCGGGAAATGAAGCTGTCTCCGATCCCTTAACTTTGACCACGAACAATCCTCCCTCCTCACCAAGGAACCTTATAGCAACTTCCAAAGAAGACGGAATCAATCTCACCTGGTCACCAAATCCCGAGACTGATATTGCGGGATACAACATCTATCGAGCAACATTCCAAGATGGTCCCTTTGAAAAAATAAATCAAGAATTGGTGACTTCTACATCTTTCAAGGATACGGGAATTAATTTGGACGATTCCTACTATTATTTCATCAAAGCAGTGGATGAGACGGGTAAGGAATCTGAGGCGTCACAAACGGTATGGATTCCAGCCATCGCTCAATCGGAAAGCATCGTACCCGAGCCTAAAGAATAGACGAATGGTCAATTCGATTCGGGATGAGCTTAGGAGAACGGCTATTGCCTTGATTTGCTTCTCACTGGTCGTCCCCAGTATCGCGGAAGCAACAATGCAATTTGCCGTCTCACCGTCCCGAATTAATTTGACGCTCAAACCCGGCGAAAAGGGGCATAAAGATATAAAAATCATAAATATGAGCGAGGCAAAGATCACCATCGCCGCATCCACTATGGATTTTGTGCGAGATGAGAGAGGAAATATCCAGCGGTTAACGCCAGAGGAAGCCGAAAAATTCGGTGGATGCGGGAGTTGGATTTCATTCTCAAAATCGCTTCTTTTGGTGCCTCCGGGTCAAACTTCAAATGTGAGCATCACCGCTCGAGTGCCAGCTGATGCAAAACCGGGAACTTATTCGACCTATTTGATCTTTGGAACTCCAGAAGCCAAGGTGAGACCGGATACCGTGAAGGTCATCGGGCAAATTGCCTCGTTGCTCCGGGTGACGGTCCCCGGGCAAAGGGTGGAATTTCCAAAGATGCAAAAACAAGGGCGTTTAATCACCTTTGAGGTTCCTCGCTGGAACTTGGGTAGATCGGTGACTTTCAAAACGAAGTTTAAGAACACGGGCAACATCCATTTGGATGTGGAGCAAAATATCGAAATTCGAGATAAAAATGGCAAAGTGGTGGCGAGATTGAAACCGATCAAGAAAATGATTCTGCCGGGTAAAACGGAAACACTATCCAATGAAACACTATCCAATACTTTTAGGGGAATACCAGTTTTTGGTAAATTTGAGGTCGTTGTCACCATTGAAGCGGGCTTGGATAAGCCTTTGGTTAGAAGGGCGGAATTTTGGGTCATTCCTGGGAAACTGATCGCGGTGGGATTGAGCATCATTCTCCTGTTAGCAATCTTTCTGACCGCTCTACGTATTAAAGGAAGATAGCAATGTGTGGAAACATGCGCTTGATTAAAAAATTATTCTTTTGTCTCCTTCTGATCGGATATTACTTCTGTTCTCTTCGGGCACCTTCTACTGAATACGTGAAAACCAGTGAGGACAGGACGGAAATAGAGAAATCCATGCCTATTCAAGTCGAAATCGAGAAAGTCGCTAGGATCAGCATAGTGGAACCCGGTCAATTTGCCACTGGTGGACCGGGGGATATTTTGAATTATTCCACCACTATTTCAAACACTGGAAACTTTATAGATATCATCGATATAATCTATACTTCAGAACAAGGCTGGACTTATAAATTCTTTAGTGACCCCAATGGAGATGGCGATCCCTCGGATGGTGAAGAGCTCAAGGATACCGACGGTGATGGGATAATTGATACTGGGGAAATCAGCAAAGATTGTCAAAAAAAGATCGTGAAACAAGCGATTATTCCATCGACTGCCACGGATGGTATGGTTGACAGAATGACCATGACCATTAAGTCTAGCATCGACCCCTCCGCTACCGATAGTGTAATTAATACCACGGAAGTTGAATGGGCTGTTTTACCCTATAAGGAAAAGGTCGAAGCCGTGCTCCCCTTTGCAGGTGAAAACCTTTTGCTTTTCTTGATCCCTGGTACCATCTTAGTTGCCGCAGGATTATGGATTTTCCGCTTATCCAAATAATCCCAAACCTACTAGTTCCAACTTAAGAGGCAAAATGATGCTAACCAAGAAGCTATCCCAGTTTTACTCAAACTCGGAAGAAAACAAAGAGAAATTAACAAAAAGGCTTAAGCGAAGGCGGGCCAAGAGGAAAAGGCTTGGCAGGATTCTTGGAATACTCCTGATATTAGCCGGGCTAGGATTGATTCTTTACCCTTCTCAACCTCCCTACTCAACCTGCGTACTCAAGCAAAATTGGAGAAAGAATGGAAAAAGATAAAATCAGAAGCAGTTGAAAATCGCTCACCCTCCGGTCAAAAGAAATCATTGGAAGCAAAACCGTTGGGAGCTCCCGCAGTTAAGATAATCATCCCAAAGATCAACCTAGAAGCAATAGTCGTTGAGGGAGCCGATAGAAACTCTTTAAAGAAGGGTCCGGGTCACGTTAAGAGTTCTGCCTATCCAGGAGAAAAAGGTTACTGTATCATCGCGGGTCACAGAACCACTTACGGAGCACCCTTTTTTAGAATCCACCATTTACAAAAGGGTGATGAAATTTTCATCGAGACTCCAAGCAGTAAGTTTACGTATATAGTTGAAAAGGTGTTTAGCACCCGTCCCTACGATCTCTCGTTCATGAAACCCATCGATGAAGCCGTCTTAATCTTGAGTGCCTGCACACCTATCCATAGCGCCGCCAGAAGACTGGTGGTCCTTGCAAAATTAGCCACTTAGCCGATTTTTTCCCTCATTTTACCCTACGATTTTCATATCTCGCTTTGGTCAATCTTTGGTCGATCATATGTAATTCCAATGCCACCCAAGTAACTCCAATACCACATGGGTTCATTCTTCACTTAGAAAAGCCAAATTCTCATTTGAAATTGGAAGAAAACTATCCCAAAGGATAGTTGTATGAAAAGGTCAAACTCTGGTAATAAGGTGATATTAGCAAACACAAGAAAATTCAACTGATAGGAGGTCTAATGAATCACTTAAAAAGAATATCAATACTATTGGTCACTTTTGCTTTTTTGCTTACCTCTGCCCACTCAACAAGTGCGGGAAGTGCCTCTCATCTTTTGATCTCCGAAGTCTTCTACGATACACCAGGGGCTGATTCTAATGAAGAATGGATTGAGATATATAACCCAACTACCTCGGCTATTGACATTTCAAATTATAAGGTTGGTGATGAGGAAACCAAAGGTGGTAGCGAAGGGATGTTCAAGTTCCCCGATGGAACTAAGATTCAAGCCGGGGCGAAGATGACGGTAGCTTTAAAAGCCAGTGGTTTTTATGCCCTCTATGGAAGAGACTCAGATTTTGAAATAAGCGACACCAAAGCTCAAGTCCCCGACATGCTCAAGTATTCGATATGGGGAACCGGAACTATTTCCTTAGCAAACACTGGAGATGAAGTACTTTTACTGAATGAAGGTGATAACGCCATAGATGTTGTGACCTATGAGAAAGGTTCTTATCCAGGAGTTACTCCACACCCAGGTGTTCCCACGGGACACTCTCTGGAAAGATTTCCCCCAGATCGGGACACCGATGATTGTAGCGCGGATTTCAGGGATCAACCAAACCCCAATCCCGAAACCATGGCTCCGCCACCACCAAAGGTTACAGCCGACTTTCAAATTTCAGCCGATCCAGCTCCTCCTGATTTCCACAAGGTAGTCAGGGGCGAAAAAGCTTCATGGATAATCAATCTGGAATCAATGGGTGACTTTAACTCCCCGATAAGCCTGAAGGTCTTTGGGCTTCCGAGCAGGGCTTCCGCAACTCTTTCGCATACTAGCGTTATACCCCCTGGGAGTTCCGGACTGGAAATCACGACATCCGATTCTTCCCCCGTGGGGAGTTACCTCATATTGGTCATGGGAATAAGCGGAAACAAGGTTCATAGCTGCTACGTCAATTTGAAAGTTGTACTTCCGCCATCTCCACCAAGCGACTTTATCCTGTCTCTCGATCCTAACTCTGACTTTGCCCAAACCGTGGTCGCTGGAGATTCAGCCTCTTGGACACTCAATCTAAATCGCATAGGGGATTTTGGTTCCTCGGTTCGGTTGATGGTTTATGGTCTACCCGATGGAGCTCACGCAACCTTCGATGCTAATTCGGTCACACCTGATGGTATCTCCACTCTGATCATTTCCACCTCTCCTTCCACTCCACACGGAAGCTACCTAATACCAGTGATGGGAATAAGTCAAGGCAAAGCCCACAGCTGTTACATTAATTTAAAAGTGAAGCCACCATTCTAATCCGCTTTTTATATCACCATCAAGGAATAGTAATGTTTGCGTGATCTGATATGCTTCAATCCGCAATATACTTTACTACTTGGGGACAGTCCCCACACAATCTTTTGACCTGCGACTTTAAACATTATTTCAAAATTTCAGCGCTGCAAGTAGCGCTACGATGGAAGAGTTCAACTCCTAAAAACTTTGAGAGTTGGCTCTCCCTCCGACTTGGAGAAAAACGAGGAAAGATTTTGTGCTCTCAAGAATATCCTTTACGAAGCGGTAATGGATGTGATCAAAATAGGACAACACATTATAGCCGCTTTGCAGCTGGAAAAACCCCAAACTTATCGAGATGTTTTGCGAATTTTAGGGGGAAACATAGTGCCAGAAGAATTATTTAAGCGAATTCAGAGAATGGGTGGCTTTCGAGTTATCCCCGCTCACGAATATGAGTCAATTGACCGAGAAACGGTATATAAGCTTCATTTGAGGACCAAGGATTTTGAGGAATTTATTTACAACATAAATAAATTTCTGGAGAAGGTATCGCAGAAATTAAGGTAGATCGAGGTGTGAAAGCAAATCAGCGACTCTCTTCTTGTTAACCTCCATATTTCTCTCTCACTTCCCTGAAGAAATAACTATTATAAAAGTCGATCATTGGACCATAGAGAAGATACTCACCCATCACTTTCGTCTCAAAGTCAACTCTTTTCCCTCATTGGCTGAGTAAAGTACCTTCCCATTGACGACTTCGAACTTTAAAGAAACTGAGGAGACATGATTTAACACGACGAAATCGATGTCATCGGTTTCAAGCGAAGAGATGATTTTCTCTATTAAATCGGCTTTTTCATCCAAAGATAAGGACTCCTTTACCAAAACAGCGATATCGATATCACTTAGAGGAGTGATCTCCCCTCTCACTTGGGAGCCAAAAAAATATGCCACTATTACCCTTGGATTCCTGGCAAATAGCTCTCTTAATTTCCTAATTTTTTCCTGATCGATCCTTTTTTGAGCGACTCTCATCTTCCTCCTCAATATGTTCCCACTAAAAGCCCTCAATTTCAAATTTGAGGTAATGTTATCACAACCACAAAATCTTTGCTTCCTTCTCTAACCTCTCAAATTCTTTATCACCCGTTATAACCTCGCATTCATTTTGAATAGCAAGAGCGGCGGCGAAACAATCGCCAAAAGCAATTGAATGCTTCGCTTTAAACTTGGAGGCTTCATAGGTGATTTCTCTATCTGCTTCAACCAAAACGATGGGAAGCTGGTCGATAACGGTTACGCATTCTTCGGCTTCTTTTTCTCCCTTGGCACGATGCATAGAATAATAAACCTCACCCCAATTTACGATGCTCATCAAAATCTGGCACTTCCCCTTTTCAGAATCCTCTAGAGCTTGTTGAACAATATCAGCTCCCTCCTCGCCTTCCAAATAGGCTATTAAAGCATAGCTATCCAGCACAAACTTCTTTTTCACCTTGAAGCCTCCTCTTTCCGATCCGAGAGAAGAACCTTCAGAGCCGATTTACCTCCCTGAAACATCCCACGAGCATCTTTGATGGGGTTCGTCAAAAGGGGCTTTATCACTATTTCGCCGTTCTTTTCTTCAACCTTTACTTTCGTGCCCTTAATGATGTGGTATTTTTTTCTCAAGTTTGCTGGAATCACGATCTGTCCTTTTGCAGTAGCCTTTACGATTGCCATGTTTAACATTTCCTTTATGTTATAACCTATCAAAAAAGTACAACATTTTGAATTAAGAATCAACCAAAAATATATCCTACATTTTTGAAGACGATACCTGCTAGGCGCTATGAAGCAACAAAATCTATTTTGAGGAAGACAGCTTGCGGGGGGACAGCCCCCGCCCTACTTGAGGATGCTACAAAAGGGCTTGCAGCCAAAGGTCGAGGCACATGCCTAAGAAGATCAATCCAAGGTAGGGATAGGCGGATATCTTATAGACCCTCCAGGCATCCCTCTCTCCTCGTCTTCTGGAAAGATAAACATTGCTTAAGAACATCAGGATTCCCAATACATTGGCGATGATTAAATAAAGCATGGAGAATTTGCCCACAAAATAGAGACCAATGGTCGTTGCATAAAGAAGGATGGATAAAGCCAGCAAAGTTCTTATTGTGGTCTCGATTCCCCGATTGATGGGGAACATCACCACACGGGCTTGCAAGAAATCGTCTCGATAGGCGGTCATCAAACTCCAGACGTGAATGGGAGTCCAGGATAAGATGAGTAGGCAGAGCAATCCGATGGTCAAATCGAGCTTATGGCTTATGGCAGTATAACCCACCAAGATGGGTGCAGAACCCGATATTCCTCCCAGAATGTGGGTTATGGACCGCTTGCGACCGACCACAGCCGTTGTAATGCCCAAGGCTCCAGATAGAAAGCAAAGAGGATGTAAATACCAGGCAAGGGCAAGAGCGATGATCAACAGACCGATGGCATAGGGCAACATTTTCTCGGGTGGATTGATCCTTTTGGAAGGGAGGGCGCGATGCTTGGTTCTCTTCATGAGGGCATCGACTTCACGATCGAGGTAGTTGGTGAGACCATTGCAACCAGCGCTTCCCAGAATAACAGCAACGGCGGTTATCAGAAGAAGGTTGGACGGAGGAAATCCCTTTCCGGCGACGATGGCGGCGCAGATACCAATGAAGGCGAGAAGGATGGTTTCCTTTGGTTTCATTACCTCAACATAATTCTTGATCGTTGCTACGACGTTGCTCACTAACTCTTCCTCTTCTACCTTTTCGATGACCATTTATGTTGCCTTCCTATCTATAAACTTCCCTTCTATGCTTTACTCTTACAATTGTGATAGTCTTATTCTCGCCATCGACCATATATAAAATCCGATAATTCCCGTAACGTAACCGCCATTCCTCTCGATTAGTAAGCTTTTTGGTTATTCTTCCTTAATTCTTGAAGCACCAAGGCAATTTTATCCCTGACTTTGCTACTCGGCAAAATGTTCACACCCATTATTGTCACCTCTGTTGTACAGTATACTGCTCATTGCTTTGAAATCAATTAAATTTTTAGTATCTGGTCTCAATCCGAACCAATTCTCGATAAGCCAGAATGAGCTGTTGAGTAACCGGTCCGGGACGACCAGTTCCGATGGGATGATCGGCTACCTGAACAATGGGCAGAATCTCCATCAAAGAATTGGTCAAAAAGCATTCCTGGGCTTGCATCAACGCATCGGGTGGAAAATTCCCCTCACGAATCGGTATCTGAAGCCCTTTTGCTAGTTTCAAAACCAACCGCCTGGTTATGCCGGGAAGGATACCAGCATCTTTGGGAGGAGTGATTAAAGTATTATCTCGAAAGATGAAAATATTGCCAACCGCTCCCTCAGCTACGAAACCCTTGGTGTTCAGGAGAATCGCCTGATCTACCCCAGCAGCCTTTGCCTCCATCAGAGCCAAAATATTATTCAAAAAATTCATCGATTTTACCCTCGCCAGGGGCGAGAGATCATCTTGGCGTGTATTCGCTATGATCGCCCTTGCTCCCTTCTCATACAATTCGTGAGGATAAGACCTGAAAGGGCGGGCGATGATGACCACGGTGGACTTGGGGCAAGTTGAAGGATCGGGGCCCGTCTCCCCTTCGCCTCGCGAGATGGTCAATCTCACATAAGCATCCAATAAATCATTCGCCTTAATCGTCTCCTGAACTGCGGTCTCGATTTCTTCCTCCGTGACACCGAGTTTTAACCTTAAGAACTTGGCCGATTTGAATAAACGTTTTATATGCTCGGTCAATCTAAATACCCGACCATTGTATGACCGCATGGTCTCAAAGAGACCATCGCCGTAGAGAAAACCGTGGTCAAAGATGGAAATCTTAGCCTCCCTTTTCGGGACGAGACGACCGTTTAAGTATACTATTTCCTCCATAAAGCTAAACCTCTTAAGCGAGGCTGAAAGCCTCGCACTACTACGGAAATTACCCTTTCTATTGTACCTTTTCACTACAGATTCAATGCTTTAATCAGAGCTCTTGCCTTATCCAAGGTCTCCACATATTCAGCCTCTGGATCCGAATCAAAAACTATGCCCCCACCCACCTGGAAATAAGCCCTGCCTTCGGTTATCAAAAAGGTTCGGATGACTATACTCAGATCCATATCGCCCGCGAAACTCAAGTAACCTATGGAGCCAGTATAAATGTTTCTTCTGGTCGGTTCGAGCTCGTCTATTATTTCCATGGCTCTCACCTTTGGAGCTCCCGTTATTGAACCTCCCGGGAAACAAGCCTTCAGGAGGTCGAAGCGGTCTTTATCCTCACAGAGTCTTCCCTCAATCGTTGAGACCAGATGAAAGATGGTGGCGTAAGTCTCCAGGACCATGCACTCGGATACCTTGACCGATCCGTACTCGCAAACCCGCCCCAGGTCGTTCCTCTCAAGATCCACTATCATTATGTGCTCGGCTTTATCCTTCCCACTATCCATGAGCTCCCGGGCCAATGTCCCATCTTGCACTGGACTTTTGCCCCTTGGTCGAGTCCCCTTGATTGGTCTCGTTTCCACCCTTCTTCCATTGAGTCTTAGAAACCTCTCCGGAGATGCGCTGACCACCTTGATTCCATCGAAATTCAAAAAGGCGGCAAAGGGTGCTGGATTTATGCTCCTCAGCCTCTTATACAATTCAAAGGGAGATATGGGTAAAGCGGTCTCAAACCTCTGGGAGAGGTTCACCTGAAAGATATCACCGGCGATGATGTATTCCCTCGCCGCCTGCACCGCTTCCAGATATCCCTCCTTACTGAAATTGGAGCGGAGCGAAACCTTGCCCAGATGTTGCAGGGATTGACGCACCGAATTCGTTTCCCTCCGCAACTTATTTTCAAGCTCTCTCAGCCTGGCTTCGGCTCTAATCTCAGCTTTAGTCCGATGCTCCTCGGGAAAACCGGTGGAGACCAGATAAATCTCGCCATTGAGATGATCAAAGACCACCCCTCGGTCGTAAAAACAGAGGTAACAATGGGGCAGGTCTAAATCGTCGATGGCTTGGGACGGAAGTTCTTCGATGAAGTGGCAAAGATCATAAGCAAAATACCCCACCGCTCCCCCTAGGAAAGGGAATACACCAGGTGGTGCATCTAGTTGGTAGCGATTCAGCAAACTCCTGAGGATATCGAAAGGGTTACCCTCAAGCATTCGGTGATGAGACTCCTCTGTGATCTCGATTTTACTACCTTTGCTTCTGAAGATGAGGAAGGGGTCACTTCCCATAAAAGAGAACCGTCCCAATTTTTGAGGGTCCACCTGACTATCCAAAAAGAAGCTATGGGGTTCATCCTTTAAGCGCCCAAAGGCTTCGAAAGAGGAGATGGGAATGGAGATTTCTTTCACCAAGGGTACTACCAATTCTCTCGATAGGCCATGTCTGCCGACAGGCAGGAGATTTTTCACATCCCATCACCAGACCTAAAAAATTGGGCACCCAACCGATTAGCTGGGTGCCCAATTTAGGCTGACATACTAATCTAGGGACAAGTATAATACGAGTCCCCTCCCCTTTCAAGACAAATCCTTACCCCACAATCTTCAATTTTTCCTTCTTCATCTTCTCTTCAATCTTCGGCAGTTTCGATTTCTCAATGAGAGTACATAAAACCTCAACTATCTTTGGATCGAATTGAGAGCCGGCATTTTTCTTTAACTCCTTCACCGCACCCTCCAGGGTGTAAGCGGGACGATAGGGTCGTTCGGAGGTCATGGCATCAAAGGCATCCGCAACTCCCAATATCCTCGATCCCAGGGGGATTTCTTCGCCCTTGAGTCCAGATACATAACCATTTCCATCGTAGTGCTCATGATGATGGAAAATGATGGGTATCACCTTCTTAAACAATGGAATGTGTCCAATTATCTGAGTTGCTATCAAGGGGTGTTTTTTCACCTTGTCATATTCTTCCCTAGTTAATTTCGCGGGTTTGTTGAGGATATCCTCATCTACTCCTATCTTTCCGATGTCGTGCAGAAGCGAAGCGGTCCTTATCGTATTTATCCCCTCTTTTGTTAAACCCAATTCGCGAGCGATGGTTACGGCGTAGCTTGTGACGTGCTCAGAATGCCCACTGGTATAGGGATCTTTAGCCTCGATGGCTTTAACGAAAGCCTTCACCGTCTCCATATATAACTCCTCAAACTGAGTGAACAACTGGGCATTCTTTATGGCTACAGCTGCTTCACCAGCCAAGATGGATAATATCCTCAAATCATCTTTGGTGAATTCATGGGGGTAAGTGGCACCCACATTGAGCACCCCGATTATTTTATCTTCGACTTTTAAAGGAACGCATAATGCGGAATAGAGTTCCTCCTTGGACTTAAACTTCTTGAATCTGGTATCTTTCGAAATGTTCGATATGAGCAGGGGTTTTTCCATCTTTGCTACCCAACCTGCTATCCCCTCGCCCAGTTTCAAGCGGGTTTTCTCCACGGCTTCCTGGCTCAAGCCTTTGGCCGCTCTGATCCTGAGCTCCTTCGTTTCCTCATCGAGAAGCATCACGGAACCCGTATTGGCATGCAGGATATGCAAAGAGGATTTTAAGATGAATTCCAATACTTCATGGATGTTAAAGGTCGAACCCAAGACCTTGCTCACTTCGTACAATGTGGTCAATTCGTTGATTCTCTCCTGTACCGTTTGTTCCAGAGATTTGCTCCAGGCTTCGAGGTGCTTTTGAGATTTAATTAAATTAGCTTGAGTTCGATTCAGCTTTCTCGTAACTCTCTGTAAATGCGCTATGGTGCGATTTTTCTGGTCAGATATCACCCCTACCATTAATCCTACAACTACAAAGAGGATGCTCCCGGCAATGTTTTGACTCATTAAATTGGCCGTCAAAATGTGCGGGAATAAGTGAATAAAGCCTAAAATTAAACTTGTGCCCAGTCCTCCCTTGAGACCCTACCAATAAGCTCCCAAAATGATGGGAACATAAAAGATATGAGTGTAGATGATCTCCATCCTCAGGATAAAATGGAAATAGTATTCTACAACGGCGCATAAAATTATTTCTCCACCAATAACCCCTATCTTAAGTGGGTTCTTTTTTGAAAAATTCTTCATTTTTTCACCCCTACTTGAAATATTCCACTATCTTTATCGGGCAAAGAAATCGCCGACTTTAGCAAAGGGTTGGAGTTTTGCTGTACCTTACCTACTCGCTTCCTCCCAGAAAACCTGCTCAAAACCCGAATTCAAGGGTTCGATGAAACGTGGGGGTTGCTGATATGTGCAAAATGGCAATCCAAAATTAAAAAATGTTTGAAATCTTCTGACCAGCCTATTCTCAAGAATTTGAGAACAACT